>NZ_JBSHHD010000019.1:69603-82934 GCF_053618155.1 Agromyces sp. NPDC055658
CTCGCCGTTCCTGCCCGCCGTCATGGGGCGGGGGGCCCCGCGCCCCCGCGCGCCCCACTCCCCCGTTTCCCCGGTTCCCCCGGCTCAGTTCGTCGCTTCTCGCTCCTCGTAGCGCTCGAGACGCCGACCCGTCGCCGGCATTCCGAGCTCGTTGAGCGGTCCGTTCATGGATCGCTCGGGCAGTCGTTCGTCGGTCGGGCAGGTCATGACGATGTTGCCGTTCGCGTCATCGAACGTATGTTCGAAGATCGCGTGACCGCAGACGGGGCAGGGTCGCTCCTGCAGTTCCCGCGGATCGGCCTGGTCGGTGCCCTCGGTGATGGGCGGTGCGCCGAAGATCGGCTCGAGTGCGTTGTCGACTCGATCGAAGAACCTCGTGAAAGCGTTGCCGTCGTCTGGGCGGCTCGCTGCGTCGCGTGCCATAACCGAGATCGTACGCCCCGAGGCATCCTCATCACCAGAGGCGCGCCACAGGCTCGCGGCCCTGCTTAGGCTGGGAAGATGACGGATGCCTCGCTCCCCCGCCCGGTCACGATCATCACCGGCGCCAGCCGCGGCATCGGCGCAGCGATCGCCGAACGCCTCGCCGCCGACGGGCACGACCTCGTGATCACCTACCGCGACCGTGCCGCCGACGCCGACGCCGTCGCCCGCCGCTGCACCGATTCCGGTGCGCGGGTGCTCGTGCTGCAGGTCGACCTCGCCGACCTCGACGCCGCCGCGACCGTGGTGCCGTCGGCCGTCGACGCGTTCGGCCGCGTCACCGGTCTCGTCAACAATGCCGGCATCACCGGCCGGATCGGCCCGTTCCTCGACGTGCCGCTCGAAGAAGCCGAAGCGGTGTTCCGCATCAACGTGCTCGCCCCGCTCATCATCACCCGGGCTGCGATCGAGCACATGGCGACCGACCGTGGCGGCGTCGGAGGCTCGATCGTCAACATCTCCTCTGGCGCGGCGAAGTCCGGTGCCCCGAACACGTACATCCCCTATGCGATGAGCAAGGCGGCGCTCAACGCACTCACGACGGGCGCCTCGAAGGAGTTCGGACCGGTCGGCGTGCGTGTCAACACCGTCTCCCCCGGCACGACCCGCACCGAGATCCACGCCGCAGCCGGCCGGCCCGACGCGCCCGACGAGCGCGCGCCCGGAATCCCGATGCGACGCCCCGGCGAACCGCACGAGATCGCCGGCGCGGTCGCCTACCTGCTCTCCGACGACGCGAGCTACACCTCCGGCGCCGATATCCGCGTGGCGGGCGGCAACTGAGGGTCGATCGAACCCGCAGAACCCCGGTTCAGGCTTCGCCGAACCCGGTCGCCGTCAGTTCTGCGAGCGCGTCGACGGCGGCCGACGCACCCGGATCGTCGCTCGCGATCTCGAGGCTCGCGCCTTTCGTCAGCCCGAGCGACATGATGCCGAGCAGGCTCTTCGCGTCGGCCCCGTTGACCGTGATCCGCTGCGGGTAGCGGGCTGCGAGCTTCACGAGTTCGGCGGCCGGCCGGGCGTGCAGGCCGTCGGCGTTCACGAGGGTCACGGTCCGCGAGTACCCGGATGCCCCGTGGCCACGCGTCGGCCGGTCCTCGGATCCGGCCTCGGCGCGGCCCGGGGCCCTCGGTCCGCCACCCGCCGCGGACTCCGCAGCATTCAGGACCACCTCGAGCGGGTCGCCGGACTCCGCGGCCACGGCCGCAGCGACGCCCCCCTCGACGAGCGGCGCGTCGGCGATCCTCGTGCGCTCCCGCAGCTCGTCGTCGACGAAGTCGAGCACGGTCTCCGCCGTGAGGATCGCCGACCCGAGGTCGCAGAGCACGACGACGCCCGAGCCGGAGTCGGCTTCGGCGATCGCCGCGTTCACGAGATCGAAGCTGGTGCCGATGCGGCCGTCATCGGTACCGCCAGCCGGGATCATCGCGACCGTCGGGGCCATCTGCCGGGCGAGCGCGACGAGGCCCGAAGCGATCTCGGCCGAATGCGAGACGAAGACGAGGCCCACCGTTCCGGGCATCGTCATACCCCGGTCGCCGCTCGGGCGGCATCGGCGGCGGCGCGGAGCAGCAGCGCACTCGACTCCGCCCCAGGATCGCGATGCCCGGCGGAGCGCTCGCCGAGGTAGCTCGCCCGTCCCTTGCGTGCGATGAGCGGCTCCGTCGCTTCGGCCCCAGCCTCCGCGGCCGATGCCGCGGCATCGAGCACCGCCGCCGCGTCTGCGCCGGCTTCCGCGGCGGCGGTGGCCGCATCGGCCGCAGGCGTCCACGCGTCGACCATCGTCTTGTCGCCGGCCTCGGCCTTTCCCCGTAGCACGATGCCGTCGCGGCCCGCCGTCAGCAGGGCGGCGATCGCGCGGCCGTCGAGCGACGCCTCACCGGCGACCGCCGAGGCCGCCTTCAGGTAGGCCGTGCCGTACAACGGCCCCGCCGCCCCGCCGACCGTCGAGATCAGGGTGGTCGCGACGAGCTTCAGCACGTCGCTCGGGACGGATCCGGCCGCGAGGTCGTCGAGCTTCGCCGAGACGGCTTCGAACCCGCGGTCCATGTTCTCGCCGTGATCGCCGTCGCCGATCTCGCGATCGAGTGTGATCAGGTCCACCCGGTGCTCGCTGATGCACTCAGCGCTCCGCCGGGTCCAATCGACCGCCCACGTGATGTCGAGCCCCACTGATCCTCCTTCGCCAGTCACCGGCCCCAGCGGAGTGCAGCCGTCTGCACCGGGGCATCCCAGAGCTCGATCATCTCGTCGTCGAGCTTCAGCAGCGTGATCGACATCCCCTGCATCTCGAGCGACGTGATGTAACTGCCGACCAGCGAGCGGGCGACATGGATGCCACGTTCCGTGAGCACCTCGGCGGCTCGGCGATACGCGATGTAGAGCTCGATCTGCGGGGTTCCCCCCATGCCGTTCACGAACAGGAGGGCCCGTTCGCCGGCCTCGTACGGGAGGTCGTCGAGGATCGGTTCGAGGAGGCGGTCGACCAGTCGGTCGGCGGGCTCGAGGCCCACTCGCTCTCGTCCCGGTTCGCCGTGAATGCCGATGCCGATCTCGATCTCGTCCTCCGCGAGCGTGAAGCTCGGCTCGCCCGCGTGCGGCACGACGCACGGCGTGAGCGCGAGCCCCATCGACCTGGCGGCGGCGTTCACCCGCTCGGCGACCGAGGCGACCTCTTCGAGCGAGTCGCCCCGCTCGGCGGCAGCGCCGGCGATCTTCTCGACGAGCACGGTGCCCGCGACGCCGCGACGGCCCGCCGTGTACAGGGAATCGCGCACCGCGACGTCGTCGTTCGTCACGACCGCCCGCACCTCGATGCCCTCGGCGGCAGCGAGATCGGCGGCGGTCTCGAAGTTGAGCACGTCGCCCGTGTAGTTCTTCACGATATGCAGGACGCCGGCGCCGCCGTCGACCGCCTTCGTCGCCTCGAGGATCGGATCGGGGGTCGGCGAGGTGAACACCGCACCCGGCACCGCGGCGTCGAGCATGCCGAAGCCGACGAAGCCCGCGTGCAACGGCTCGTGGCCGCTGCCGCCCCCGCTGACGAGCCCGACCTTGCCCGCGATCGGCGCATCCGCCCGCACGACGCGGATCGGATCGACATCGACGCGCACCAGATCGGCGTGCGCGAGCGCGAACCCGGCGACCGATTCGTCGACGACGCGCTTCGGGTCATTGATGATCTTCTTCATCCGGCACCCCTTCCGTGACCGTGCGGGGCCTGTCGCGGCGCGGCCGCCCCCTGCGCGGCGCTCCCTCGCAAACCTACGCCCCGTGAGGCCTCGACCGTAAGGCCGATACGTCGCGAACTCGGACGCAATCGTTCCCCCCGAAGGGGTCACGGGGCTATCGTGACACCAGAGCGGCCGCGATGAAGCGCCGCATCGAAGGGGGCTGTACATGAATCTCGGCATCATCTTCCTGTCGGAACTCGTCGGCACCGCAATGCTGGTGCTCCTCGGTTGCGGCGTCGTCGCGAACGTCGCGCTCATCCGCAACAAGGGCCACAACGGCGGGTTCCTCATGGTGAACATCGGCTGGGGCCTCGCGGTCTTCGCCGGCGTCATCGTCTCGTACGCCTCGGGTGCCAACCTCAATCCCGCGGTCACGCTCGGCCTCGCCGTCAACCGCCTCGCGAAGGGTGAGCCCGACTTCGTTCCAGGCATCCCGATCGACGCGGCATCCATCGCGACCTACATCGGCGCGCAGATGGTCGGCGCCTTCATCGGCGCCGTGTTCTGCTGGCTCGCATACAAGCAGCATTTCGACGCCGAGCCCGAGGCCGCGAACAAGCTCGGGGTCTTCTCCACCGGCCCCGCGATCCGTTCCTACGGGTGGAACCTCATCACCGAGATCATCGGCACGTTCGTGCTGGTGTTCGTCATCCTCGGGTTCAGCTACGGGCGCACGCCGGCCGAACTCGGCGCCATCCCCGTCGCGTTCCTCGTGATCGCGATCGGCGCGTCGCTCGGTGGACCGACCGGCTACGCGATCAACCCGGCCCGCGACCTCGGTCCGCGCATCGCGCACGCGGTGCTGCCGATCAAGGGCAAGGGCAGCTCCGACTGGTCGTACTCGTGGGTGCCGGTCGTCGGCCCCGTCATCGGCGGCCTCATCGCCGGGTGGGCGGCACTCGTCCTGCTGCCGGTGCTCTCGTGACGGCTCGCCGGGCAACTCCATCCGCACCGACCCCAACCGAATCATGTGCGCACGACGTCGCTCGGCGTGCACGAATGAGAGGAACTCATGGCTGACTACGTCCTCGCGATCGACCAGGGCACGACGAGCTCGCGGGCGATCATCTTCGACAAGGCCGGATCGATCGTCGCCACGGGGCAGCTCGAGCACGAGCAGATCTTCCCGAAGGCCGGCTGGGTCGAGCACGACCCGGCCGAGATCTGGCGCAACACGCGCGAGGTGATCGGCCAGGCGCTCGGCAAGGCCGACCTGACCCGGCACGACATCGCGGCGGTCGGCATCACCAATCAGCGCGAGACCGCTGTGGTGTGGGATCGCCACACCGGCGAGCCCGTCTACAACGCGATCGTCTGGCAGGACACCCGGACGCAGCCCATCGTCGACCGGCTCGCCGCCGACGGCGGCGTCGAGCGCTTCAAGCACAAGGTCGGCCTGCCGCTCGCGACCTACTTCTCGGGCACGAAGGTGGTCTGGATCCTCGAGAACGTCCCGGGCGCCCGGGAGCGCGCGGAAGCCGGCGACCTGCTGTTCGGAACGACCGACTGCTGGGTGCTCTGGAACCTCACCGGCGGCCACGAGGGCGGCGTGCACGCGACGGATGTCACGAACGCGAGCCGCACGATGTTCATGGACCTCGAGACGCTGCAGTGGGACGACGAGATCCTCGCCGCCTTCGACGTACCGCGCTCGATGCTGCCCGAGATCAAGAGCTCGTCCGAGGTCTACGGAACGGTCGAGCCGTCGAGCCTGCTTCGGGAGGTGCCGGTCGCCGGCATTCTCGGCGACCAGCAGGCCGCGACCTTCGGCCAGGCCGCCTTCGACCCGGGAGAGTCGAAGAACACCTACGGCACGGGCAACTTCCTGATCTTCAACACCGGAACCGAGATCGTCCACTCGAAGAACGGACTGCTCACCACCCTCGGGTACCAACTCGGATCGGACGCCCCGCACTACGCCCTCGAGGGTTCCATCGCGGTGACCGGTTCGCTGATCCAGTGGCTGCGCGACAACCTCGGCCTCATCTCGTCGGCCGCCGAGGTCGAAGAACTCGCGAAGTCGGTCGAGGACAACGGCGGCGCCTACTTCGTGCCCGCGTTCTCGGGCCTGTTCGCCCCGTACTGGCGACCCGACGCGCGCGGTGCACTCGTCGGCCTCACCAGGTTCGTCAACAAGGGCCACATCGCTCGTGCGGCGCTCGAGGCCACGGCATTCCAGACGCGCGAGGTCCTCGACGCCGTCAACGCCGATTCGGGCGTCGAGTTGACCGAGCTCAAGGTCGACGGCGGCATGATCGCGAACAACACGCTCATGCAGTTCCAGGCCGACATCCTGGGCGTGCCCGTGGTGCGTCCGGTCGTCGCAGAGACGACCGCCCTCGGCGCGGCCTACGCGGCCGGTCTCGCGGTCGGCTTCTGGTCGAGCCTCGACGAGCTCCGCGCCAATTGGCAGGAGGACTCGCGTTGGGAGCCGGCCATGGGGGCCGAAGAGCGCGATCGCCGCCTGCGGCTCTGGAAGAAGGCGGTGACGAAGACCTTCGGCTGGGTCGACGACGACGTCGAGTGACCGACGACGATCGCGGGCCCCGTGGATGCCACGGGGCCCGCGTCGTGCGTCGAGCCGGGGGTCACCGCCTGGTCGCGGCGATCCATTCCTCGAGCTTCGCCGCCGCGGCACCGCCGTCGATCGCCTCTTCGGCGACCGCCATCTTGTCGCGGAAGCGATCGAGGATCGGCCGCTGGAACTGATTCGGATCTTTCGCGAGGTCGAACGAGACGAGGCCCGCGGCGGCGTTCAGCACCACGATGTCGCGGATCGGCCCGCGCGCGCCCGCGAGCACCTCGTGCACGATCGCGGCGTTGTGCGCGGCGTCGCCGCCCATGAGCTGGTCGATCGTCGCCCGGGCGATGCCGAGGTCGCGGGGGTCGAGGTCGTGCTCCTTCACGGTGCCGCCCGAGACCTCCCAGACGTGCGAGTGGCCGGTCGTCGTCAATTCGTCGAGTCCGTCGTCACCCCGGAACACGAGCGCCGTGGCACCGCGCGTCTGGAAGACGCCGACGATGAGTGGCACCCGATCGAGGTGGGCGACGCCGACGGCCGAGGCCTCGGGCCGGGCGGGGTTGCACAGCGGGCCGAGGAAGTTGAACACCGTCGCGATTCCGAGCTGCGCCCGCACCGCGCCGGCGTGCCGGAAGCCGGGATGGAAGGCGGCCGCGTAGGCGAACGTGATGCCGGCGTCCTCGAGGACGGAGGCGACCCGCTCGGGGGCGAGCGCGAGATCGAGGCCGAGCGCCGCGAGCACGTCGGACGAGCCGGACGCGCTGCTCGCGGCGCGATTGCCGTGCTTGATGACGGGAACACCCGCCGCAGCCGCAACGATCGACGCCATCGTGGACACGTTCACCGTGCCGAACCGGTCGCCGCCGGTGCCCACGATGTCGAGCGCCATCGGATCGGCGGGCAATGGGACCGCGTGATCGAGGACGGCATCGCGGAAGCCGACGATCTCGTCGACCGTCTCGCCCTTGATGCGCAGCGCGACGAGGAACGCGGCGAGCTGCGCCTCGGTGGCCTCCCCCGTCATGACCTGCTCCATGCACCAGGCGGCGTCGGAAACGCTCAGGTCTTCACCCTGCAGGAGGGAGTTCAGGATCTCTGGCCAATACTGGTGCGAAGGCATGCTGCCGATCCTATCCGCCCGATTCACGGCGGATTCTCGGGCGTTGCTCAGTGCGACTTAGGGTTCCCTAACCTCCGCCGCTGCGACACGGCCCCGGATGATGACGAAAACTCCGGCGCGATTTCGGCCATAATGGGGAGCGTGACGAGCACCTCAATCACTTATCAGGCGAGCGCGCCCGTGATCAATCGACCGAACACCGTCGCGGTGGGCACGATCGTCTGGCTGGGCAGCGAGGTCATGTTCTTCGCGGGACTCTTCGCGATCTACTTCACGCTGCGGTCGACCTCACCCGACCTCTGGGCGTTCGAGGCCGATCGGCTGAACTTCCCGTTCTCGCTGACGAACACGATCATCCTCGTGCTCTCGTCGTTCACCTGCCAGTTCGGCGTGTTCGCGGCCGAGCGCCTCCAGCCGTACCGCACGGGTCCGTGGTGGAACCCGGCCAAGTGGGGCATGGTCGAGTGGTTCTTCCTCACCTACGCCATGGGTGCGATCTTCGTCTCGGGTCAGATCTGGGAGTACGCGACGCTGGTCTCCGAGGGCATCTCGATCGACTCGAACTCGTACGGCTCGGCCTTCTACCTGACGACCGGCTTCCACGGCCTGCACGTCACCGGCGGCCTCCTCGCGTTCCTGCTCGTCATCGGCCGGGTGTTCGCCGTCAAGAACTTCGGTCACCGTGAGGCCACCAGCGCGATCGTCGTCTCGTACTACTGGCACTTCGTCGACGTGGTCTGGATCGGCCTGTTCCTCGTGATCTACGTCCTGAAGTAGGCCCGCCCGATGCGTCAGTCCAGCAAGCCCGTGAACAGGAAGAACCACATGACCCGCCAGAAGCGACGCGCCGGCCGCCGGCATCCGCTCGCCACCGTCGCGCTCCTCGCCCTGGGCCTCGTCTTCACCGGCGGTGCGTACGCGGCGCTCAGCGCCGGCACCGTCGCCCAGGCAGAGGACGACCCGACCTCGCAGCAGACGATCGACGAGGGCGAGAAGCTCTTCCAGGCGAACTGCGCGACGTGTCACGGCATCGACGCCCAGGGCACCGACACGGGTCCGAGCCTGATCGGCGTCGGCGCCGCCGCCGTCGACTTCCAGGTGGGCACCGGCCGCATGCCGATGCAGATGCAGGGACCGCAGGCGCCGCAGAAGCCCCCGCAGTTCAACGACGAGCAGGTCAAGCAGCTCGCCTACTACGTCGCCTCGCTCGGCCCCGGCCCCGAGATCCCCGCCGACCACCTCGTCAACGGCGGCGGCGACGCGGCGAACGGCGCAGAGCTCTTCCGCATCAACTGCGCGATGTGCCACAACGTGGCCGGCGCCGGCGGTGCTCTCACGGAGGGCAAGTTCGCTCCCCCGCTCACCGAGGTCACGGGCGTCCACATCTACGAGGCGATGGTCACCGGCCCGCAGAACATGCCGGTCTTCAACGACCTCAACATCTCGCCCGAGGACAAGCGCGACATCATCACGTACCTCAAGTACGTCCAGGACAACCGTTCGCCCGGCGGATTCGAGCTCGGCTCGCTCGGCCCGGTCTCGGAGGGCCTGTTCATCTGGATCTTCGGTCTCGGCACCATCGTCGCGATCACCGTGTGGATCACGGCGAAGTCCAACTAGCGGCAGCCCGGCACGAAGAAGACCCAGAAGGAGAACCATGGCACAGGACGACCACAGCGGCGCGGAAGTCGCCGCTGCAGACTCGTCGCACGCCGCGCACGACTCGAACGTTTCGCCGGGCACCGCGGTGATCGCCGCCGACGCGTTCGAGAATCCCGGATTCCCGCCGCACCGGCCCCGGGTGACCGATGAGGACCCGAAGCGCGACAAGCGCGCCCAGCGCACCGTCTACACGCTCTTCTACCTGTCGATCCTCGGCAGCATCTGGGCGATCGCGGCGTACATGCTCTTCCCGATCGAGTCCAACGACGTCGGCATGGTCCGCCTGAACAACATGTTCTTCGGCCTCGGTGCGACGCTCGCCCTGCTCGGCATCGGCTTCGGCGTGGTGCACTGGGGCAAGGCGGTCATGGCCGAGGTGGAGCTCGCCGACGAGCGGCACCCCATCGGCGGTTCGCCCGAGACCCAGGCCGCCGCGGCGCAGGTGTTCGCCGACGCTGACCGGGAGTCGGGCTTCACGCGACGCACCGCGATCCGCAACAGCCTCATCGGCGCCCTGCTGGTGTTCCCCCTCCCCGCGATCGTGCTCTTCCGCGGCTTCGCCCCGCAGGACGAGAACCCCGTCGAGCTGCTCAGCCACACGATGTGGCAGAAGGGCAGCCGGCTCACGCTCGACCCGTCGGGCACGCCGATCAAGGCCGCCGACGTCACCATCGGCAGCGCCTTCCACGTGATCCCCGAGGGGCTCGCCGAGCTCGAGCACGGCAAGCTCGAGGCGAAGGCCAAGGCCGCCGTCCTGCTCATGCGCCTCGACCCTGCCGAGCTCAACGAGCTGCCCGATCGCAAGGACTGGTCGTACGACGGCATCGTCGCGTACTCCAAGATCTGCACGCACGTCGGTTGCCCCGTCGCCCTGTACGAGCAGCACACGCACCACCTGCTGTGCCCGTGCCACCAGTCGCAGTTCGACGTCACGAACCACTGCGAGGTCATCTTCGGCCCGGCCAAGCGCCCGCTGCCGCAGCTGCCGATCACCGTCGACGACGAGGGCTACCTCGTCGCACGAAGCGACTTCACCGAACCCGTCGGCCCGAGCTTCTGGGAGCGCCATTGAGCACCGCACCGTCCGCCACCGCGCCGCAGAAGCGGTCGTTCACTGCGGCAGCCTCCGTCTACGTCAACGAGCGCACGAGCCTCGCGGGCTTCGTGAAGGAGCTCGGTCGCAAGGCCTTCCCCGACCACTGGTCGTTCCTGCTCGGTGAGGTCGCGCTCTTCAGCTTCGTGGTCGTGCTGATCTCGGGCACCTTCCTGACGTTCTTCTTCCAGGCGTCGATGGCCGAGGTGCACTACAACGGCTCGTACGTTCCTCTCAAGGGCGTCGAGATGTCGGTCGCGATGGCGTCGACCCTCGATATCTCCTTCGACATCCGCGGCGGCCTCTTCGTGCGCCAGATGCATCACTGGGCCGCGCTGCTCTTCGTCGCCGCCATCGGCCTGCACATGCTGCGCATCTTCTTCACGGGTGCGTTCCGCAAGCCGCGCGAGCTGAACTGGGTGATCGGCTTCACGCTCTTCATCCTCGCGATGGCAGAGGGCTTCACCGGTTACTCGTTGCCCGACGACCTGCTCTCGGGCAACGGCCTCGCGATCATCAACGGCATGATCAAGGGCATCCCCGTCGTGGGCACCTGGACCTCGTTCCTCCTCTTCGGCGGAGAGTTCCCGGGCACCGCGATCGTCGGTCGCCTCTACACGCTGCACATCCTGCTGCTCCCGGCCCTCGTCGTCGCGCTCGTGGCGATCCACCTCGTGTTCGTCGTCGTGCACAAGCACACGCAGTATGCAGGCCCCGGCAAGACCCAGCAGAACGCGGTGGGCCCGCCCATCCTGCCGATCTACGCGGCCAAGGCCGGCGGCTTCTTCTTCATCATCTTCGGCGTGCTGGCGCTCATCGCCTCGATGTTCACGATCAACCCGATCTGGAACTACGGGCCATACGACCCCTCCCCCGTCTCCGCGGGCACCCAGCCCGACTGGTACATCGGCTTCGCCGACGGCGCCCTCCGTCTCGTGCCGCCCGGCTGGGAGTTCGTCTGGCTCGACCGCACGTGGTCGTTCAACATCATCGTGCCGATCCTCGTGCTCGGCGGCTTCATCATGGCGGTGCTGATCTACCCGTTCATCGAGGCCTGGGTGAAGGGCGACAAGCGCGAGCACCACATCGCCGACCGCCCGCGGAACGCGCCGACCCGCACCGCGATCGGCGCAGCCGGTGTCACGTTCTACGCGGGCCTCTGGGCCGCGGCGAGCTCCGACATCCTGGCGACCCACTTCTCGCTCACGATGGAGGGCGTGATCCACGCGCTTCAGGCCGTCGTCATCATCGGACCGTTCATCGCGTACTTCATCACGAAGCGCGTGTGCATCGCCCTGCAGAAGAAGGATCGCGAGATCGTGCTGCACGGCTACGAGTCGGGCCGCATCGTGAAGCTGCCCGGCGGCGAGTTCATCGAGGTGCACCAGCCGCTCGACGAGTACGACCGATGGAAGCTCGTGGACTTCGAGACCTACGAGCCGCTCATGATCCGGCCGAACGCGCGCGGCAAGATCACCGTCGGCCAGCGCCTCCGCGCCTCGCTGTCGCGCTGGTTCTTCGAGGACCGCATCGCGCCAGTCACCAAGGGCGAGCTCGAGGCAGGCCACGACGGCCACCACTGACTGGCTGACTGACGGATTCGGGCACCGGGCCATGTCGATCGATTCGACCTGGCTTCGGTGCCCGAACTGTTTCAGCGATCTCGCCCCCGTCGGTGACCGCACGTTCGGCTGCACGAACGGCCATCGGTTCGACCGGTCGAAGTACGGGTTCCTCACGCTCCTGCCACCGAAGGCGCCACGCACGGTCGGCGACGACCGGTCGATGCTCGACGCACGCGCCGCGCTGCTCGGCTCGGGTGCGTACCAACCGATCTCCGACGCGCTCGCACGTCTCGCACAGGCCTCCGCCGGCTCGTCGGATGCCGCCCCGCGCATCGCCGACCTGGGATGCGGCACCGGTCACTACTCGGCCGAGCTGGCCCGGGTCATCCCAGACGCGCGCTTCCTCCTCGCCGACCGCTCCCCCGATGCCGTTCGCGCGAGTCTCCGCGCCCTGCCAGGTGAGACGGGTGTCGTGCTCGACATCTGGCGGCCACTCCCCCTTCGCTCGTCGACGGCCGACTTGGTGCTCAACGTGTTCGCGCCGAGGAACGGCGCCGAGTTCGCGCGGATCCTGCGCCCGGGTGGCCGGCTTCTCGTGATCGTGCCCACAGAACGGCACCTGCGCGAGCTTCGCGTGGCCGGGCTCATGCTCGATGTTCCGCCCGGCAAGTCGGGTCGCCTAGTGGAGCAGCTCGCGGTCGACGGCCTCACTGCCTCGGACGTGCATTCGCTCGAGTACGATCTCGGCGTGGACGCCGCCGGTCGTCGACTGCTCGCGGGAATGGGCCCCGCCGCGCATCACTCGGGTGCAGAGGCTGCGGCCGCGGTCGAACCGGACGCCGCGCCGGCGAACGTGACGGTCTCCGTCGAGCTGCTCGAGTTCCAGCGGTCGGCGTCGGCGGCCTGACGCGCGCTTGGTGCATTCGTCTCCCGCTGGGTCGATACTTGCACCATGGACGATTGCTGCGTCGATGCAGCAGATGGCGCAGACCGCTACGAGCCGGTGTTCACCGGACGCTTCGCCGAGCGAATCGCCCGGCGGTATGCGAAGGACGGACTGACGCCCCCCGAGCGGCGCATCGTCGAGTTCCTGGCCGACGAGGTCGGGGTGCAGGGCGCCACCGTGCTCGAGATCGGCGGGGGCATCGGCGAGATCCAGATCGAGTTGATCAAGCGCGGCGCATCCGCCTCCGTGAACCTCGAGCTCTCGAGCGCCTATGAAGAGGTGGCCGGGCGGGTCGCCGCGAAGGCCGGTACGGCGCATGCCATGACTCGGCGCATCGGCGTCGACCTCGCGCTGCATCCGGAGGCCGTCGACGTGGCGGACGTGGTGATCCTCCATCGGGTCGTCTGCTGCTATCCCGACGCGACCCGCCTGCTCGCGGCTGCCGCAGGACGAGCACGCCGAGTGGTCGTCTTCACCCACCCGCCTCGCGATCCGCTGACCAGGCTCGCCGCGGCATCCGGGAATCTGCTCATGCGGCTGCAGCGAAAGACCTATCGCGGCTACGTGCACTCGCCCGATGCGATGGTCGCCGTGCTCGAACACCGCGGATTCGAGGCGCGCTACCGCCAGCGGGCCGGGTCGTGGCGCGTGGTCGGGGCAGTACGCGCTTGACCCCGAGAACGGCGGAAGCCCCGGACCATTGGTCCG
>NZ_JBSHHD010000020.1:0-81497 GCF_053618155.1 Agromyces sp. NPDC055658
CGGAGGTTCCGCGGGGCGCTTCGTCGTAGGTCGCGTCAGCTGACGATCGAGTGGCCCTCGGTCGCGGGTGCGCCCGAGTACATCGCCTCGATGTGCGGGGCGAAGTCCTCGAGGATGATGTTGCGCTTGATGCTGAGCTTCGGCGTCAGGTGCCCGCTCTCCTCGGTCAGCTCGGTGGTGAGGATCGTGAACTTGCGGATCGACTCGGCGCGCGAGACGTTCTCGTTCGCGGCGTCGATCGCGCGCTGCACCTCGGCGAGCACGGCCGGGTTCGTCGAGGCCTCCTCAAGCGACATGCCGGCGTCCTCGCCGTTGTTGTTGAGCCAGACGGGCAGCATCTCGGGGTCGAGCGTGACGAGGGCGGCGATGAACGGCTTCTTGTCGCCGACGACGACGACCTGGCCCACGAGCGGGTTCGCACGGATCGGATCCTCGAGGCCGGCCGGGGCCACGTTCTTGCCGCCTGCGGTGACGATGATCTCCTTCTTGCGGCCCGTGATGGTGAGGAATCCCTCGGTGTCGAACGCGCCGATGTCACCCGTCTTGAACCAGCCGTCCTCGAACGCCTCCGCGGTCGCCTCGGGGTTCTTCCAGTACTCCTTGAAGACGTCCACGCCCTTGACCTGGATCTCGCCGTCGTCGGCGAGGCGCACCGAGATGCCGGGCAGCGCCGGCCCGACGGTGCCGATCTTCGACTTCGTGGGGAGGTTGACGGTCGCGGGCGCCGTGGTCTCGGTGAGGCCGTAGCCCTCGAGGATCGTGATGCCGAGCGCGTGGTAGAAGTGGCCGAGTCGGGGGCCGAGCGGCGCGGAGCCCGACACGGCGTACTTGACGTTGCCGCCCATCGCCGCGCGCAGCTTGGAGAACACGAGCGCGTCGAACAGCTTGAACTTGAGCTTCAGGCCGAGCGGCACCGAGCCCTGTTCCTTCGCCGTCGAGTAGGCGACCGCGACGTCGGCGGCCGTGCGGAAGATCTTGCCCTTGCCGCCGGCCTCGGCCTTCTGCTCGGAGACGTTGTAGACCTTCTCGAACACGCGTGGCACGGCGAGGAGGAAGGTCGGCTTGAAGCTGCCGAGCGAGGGGAGGAGCTGTCGCGTGTCGGGCTGGTGGCCGACGCGCACGCCCGCGTGCACGCACAGCACCGCGATGAAGCGCGCGAACACGTGCGCGAGCGTGATGAACAGCAGCGTCGACGCGCCGTTCGGGTCGAGCACGACCTCATCGAGTGCGACGGCCGAGTTGCGCGAGAGTTCGACGAAGTTCGAGTGGGTGAGCACGCAGCCCTTGGGCTTGCCGGTCGAGCCCGACGTGTAGATGAGGGTCGCGATGTCGTCGCCGTTCGCGAGCTTGCGGCGGCGCTCGATCTCATCGTCGGGAACCTCGGTTCCGCCCGCGGCGATCTTGTCGAGGTCGCCGAGGTCGATCTGCCAGCTCTTGCGGATGAGCGGCAGGTCGGGGTGCACCTCGTCGAAGCGGGCGAAGTGGTCGGGCGTCTCGAGGATGACGGCGATCGCGCCCGAGTCGCTCAGGTTCCAGCGGACCTGCGCGGGAGAGCTCGTCTCGTAGACGGGAACCAGCACCGCGCCGGCGAACCAGACGGCGAAGTCGATGAGCGTCCACTCGTAGCGCGTCTTGCACATGAGGCCGATCTTGTCGCCGGGCTCGATGCCGGCGGCGACGAAGCCCTTGGCGAGTGCGATGACCTGGTCGTAGAACTCGCGCGTCGTCACCGGGCTCCAGCCGCCGTCGGCGGTGGGCCGGGAGAACAGCACCGAATCGGGCGTCGCCGCGAGGCGGTCGACGAGCAGGTCGGTGGTGTTCGCCGTAGGGTCGGGCGCGACCACGGCGGGCGTGGAGAATTCGATCACGGTAGCTCCTTCGGTACCGAGTGGATCGCGCCCGGCTCGGGTACCTGCGCGACCTCGGCTTTGGGGTCTACTACACTCTAGTCGTTGCGCGCGCGGCCCCGTTCCGGCGCGACCCCAGCCCCGTCCCCCTCTGAAAGGCGGCGTCAGCGTGCACGCGATCGGTATCGACATCGGTGGAACGAAGATCGCCGGCGCAGTCGTCGACGAGCTCGGCGCGATCGTGCGCAGCGATCGGGTGCCGACCCCCGCCGGTGACGCGCCGGCGCTCGAACGTGCCGTCGTCGAGATGATCGCCGGCCTCCGCGGCTCCGACGACATCGAGGCCGTCGGCGTCGCCGCGGCGGGCTTCGTCGACGCGGCGCAGTCGACCCTCTACTACGCCCCGAACATCGACTGGCGCAACGAGCCGTTGCGCGAGAAGCTCGAGGCGCAGGTCGGCGGCACCGTCGTCGTCGACAACGACGCGAACGCCGCCGGGTGGGCAGAGTTCCGCTTCGGCGCCGGCCGGCTCGTGAGCGACATGGTGATGCTCACGATCGGTACCGGCGTCGGCGGCGCGATCGTCGCGAACGACCGCCTCTTCCGAGGCGGGTTCGGCGCGGGCGCCGAGCTCGGTCACCTCCGGGTCGTGCCCGACGGCCTCGCGTGCGGGTGCGGCCAGCGCGGCTGCATCGAGCAGTACGGTTCGGGGCGGGCCCTCCTGCGCATGGCGGGCGAGATCGCCGACGCGGGCGGTATCGGCCAGTCGCTGGCACGGGCGCGCGCCGAGCACGGCGCACTCGACGGCACGATCGTCGGCGGGCTCATCGAAGCGGGCGACCCGGGCGCCATCGCCGCCCTCCGCCAGCTCGGCCACTGGCTCGGAGCGGCGTCCGCGAGTCTCTCCGCGGTGCTCGATCCGCAGCGATTCGTGTTCGGCGGAGGCGTCGCGGTCGCCGGCGAGCTGCTGCTCGAGCCCATCCGCGAGGCGTATCTCGAGCACCTGCCCGCTCGCGGCTACCACCCCGAGCCCGACTTCGTCATCGCCGAGCTCGTGAACGACGCCGGCGTCGTCGGCGCTGCCGACCTCGCCCGCGTGTGGGTCGCCGAACACTCCTGAGCCACCCGGCGTTAAGCTGAGTCGATGTCTCACGGGAAGGGAGCCGCGCGGTGTTCTACTGGATCATGAAGCACCTCGTGGTCGGGCCGATCCTGCTCTCGATCTTCCGGCCGTGGGTCGTCGGGCTCGAGAACGTGCCGAAGGAGGGTGCCGTGGTGCTCGCCTCGAACCACCTCTCGTTCATCGACTCGATCTTCCTGCCGCTCGTCGTCGACCGCCCCGTCGTGTTCCTCGCGAAGAGCGAGTACTTCACCGGCAAGGGGCTCAAGGGCTGGGCGACGCGCATGTTCTTCCAGGCCGCGGGGCAGCTGCCGATCGACCGTTCGGGCGGCAAGGCGTCCGAGGCATCCCTGAACACCGGCCTCCGGGTGCTGGCAGAGGGCAGCATCCTCGGCATCTACCCCGAGGGCACTCGCAGCCCCGACGGCAAGCTCTACCGGGGGCGCACGGGCGTCGCCCGCATGGTCCTCGAGTCGGGCGCACCGGTCGTCCCGGTCGCGATGATCGGCACCGAGCACGTCATGCCGATCGGCACCCGACTGCCGCGCGTGCGCCGGATCGGCATCATCGTCGGCGAGCCGATCGACTTCTCCCGGTTCGAGGGTCTGGAGGGCGATCGCTTCGTGTTGCGTTCCGTGACGGACGAGCTCGTGTACGCGCTGCGCGGCCTGAGCGGGCAGGAGTACGTCGACGTGTACGCCTCCAGCGTGAAGGAGCAGCGGGCCTCGCAATCGCGGTAGGCTCGGAGGGCGGCGGCGCGACGTGCGTCGCCGTTCCGTTTTCCGGCGCCGTGGCGCCCGCACCCTCCAGGACAGCCCAGTGGTACAGCTCGTCGAGCCCATCGTCAACGCAGATCCCTCCGTGATCGCGGGGCTCGACTATTGGCGCGACCTGCCGATCAAGCAGCAGCCCACCTGGCCCGACGCGGAGGCCGCCCGCGCCGCCTCGGCCGAGCTCGCCACGCTGCCGCCGCTGGTCTTCGCGGGCGAGGTCGACACGATGCGCGAACGGCTCGCGGCCGCGTCGCGCGGCGAGGCGTTCCTGCTGCAGGGCGGCGACTGCGCCGAGACCTTCGCGGGCGCGACCGCCGACCAGATCCGCAACCGGGTGAAGACCGTGCTGCAGATGGCCGTGGTGCTCACCTACGGCGCCTCGATGCCCGTCGTCAAGATGGGTCGCATGGCGGGCCAGTTCGCGAAGCCCCGCTCGAGCGACACCGAGACCCGCGGCGACGTCACGCTGCCCGCCTACCGGGGTGACGTCGTCAACGGCTACGACTTCACGCCAGAGTCGCGCACGGCCGATCCGAACCGACTCATCCGCGGCTACCACACGGCGGCGTCGACGCTGAACCTCATCCGCGCGTTCACGCAGGGCGGTTTCGCCGACCTGCGCCAGGTGCACTCGTGGAACCAGGGCTTCGCGCAGAACCCGGCGAACTCGCGGTACGAATCGATGGCCCGCGAGATCGATCGCGCCGTGAAGTTCATGGACGCCTGCGGCGCCGACTTCGAGGCGCTCAAGCACACCGAGTTCTACACGGGCCACGAGGGCCTGCTCATGGACTACGAGCGCCCGATGACCCGCATCGACTCGCGCACGGGCACCCCGTACGTCACGAGCGGGCACTTCATCTGGATCGGCGAGCGCACCCGTGAGCTCGACGGCGCCCACGTCGACTTCCTCTCCCGCGTGCGCAACCCGATCGGCGTGAAGCTCGGTCCGACGACGACGCCCGAGACGATGCTCGAGCTCGTCGAGAAGCTCGACCCGAACCGCGAGCCGGGCCGGCTCACCTTCATCACGCGCATGGGCGCCGGCAAGATCCGCGAGGCACTGCCGCCACTGCTCGAGGCGATCAAGGCGAGCGACGCGAACCCGCTGTGGGTCACCGACCCGATGCACGGCAACGGCATCACGACGCCCACCGGTTACAAGACCCGCCGTTTCGACGACGTGGTCGACGAGGTGAAGGGCTTCTTCGAGGCGCACCGTGCCGCTGGCACGCACCCCGGCGGCATCCACGTCGAGCTCACCGGCGACGATGTCACCGAGTGCCTCGGCGGTTCGGAGCACATCGACGAGGCGACCCTCGCGACCCGCTACGAGTCGCTCTGCGACCCGCGGCTCAACCACATGCAGTCGCTCGAGCTCGCGTTCCTCGTGGCCGAGGAGCTCGCGTCGCGCTGAGCGGTCGCAGCAGAACGGCGCACGCCCCACGGGGCGTGCGCCGTTCTCGTCCATCCCGGCGCGGAGATCCGGCATCTCGCGGTCGCGGTGCGCGGGGCTACGCGCGGTCGAGGCGTCGCGGATGCCGCGGCACTTGCGCGGCCGGCGGGGCCGCCGGGCTCAGAAGCCCTGGAAGTTCACCGTGACGGTCGAGCCGCGTTTCGCGTTCTGGCCCGCTTCGGGCGTCACCTTGGAGACGACGAAGGCATCGGGAGCGATGTCGGCGAGCACGTTGTAGTCGAGCGCGAATCCGGCGTCGGTCAGCAGCTGCTTCGCCTCGGTCCAGTTCTTTCCGACGATGTCGGGCACAGCGACGAGGTCCTGGCCCTTCGAGACGGTGAGCTCGACGGTCGAACCGGGGCGCATGGGGTCGTCGAGCCAGTCGGCGGTGACGACGCTGTCCTTCGCGACCGTGTCGGAGAAGACCGGCTCCTTGTACTTCACCACGAGCCCGGCGTCCTTGAGCTTCGCCTCCGCCTCCGCGGCGGGGGTGCCCTCGACGGGCGGCACGGCGCCGACCGACACGATGAGGGTGACGTCGCCGCGCTCGGGGTACGGCGACGGAAGCGGTGCCCCTTCGGCATCCAGCGCGGCGATGACGGAGCCGTTCTCGATCTCGGCGGAGAACTGCTTCACCGGGTCGAGCAGCGTGAACGCGGCGAGCTGGGACCGCGCCTCATCGAGGGGGACACCCACCACATCGGGCACGTCGAGCATCTGCGGCCCCTCGGACACGTAGAGCGTGACCGTCGAACCTCGGCGGGCGCTCTCGCCGCCAGCGGGGTCGGTGCCGGCGACCTGCCCCTTCGGGATCTCGGGGTCGGTGCGCGTCGCCGGATCGACGATGAAGCCGGCATCCTCGAGGGCTGCCGTGGCCTCCTCGGGCGACATCTTCGCGCTCACCGTCGGCACGCTCGCGTACGCGCCGGGGCCCGCGCCGAAATACCAGCCGGTGCCGCCCGCGAGTCCGGCGAGCAGCAGCACGAGGGCGAGGATCCAGTACCCGCGGCGCTTGCGGCGGGCGGCGCTCGCGGCGAGCACCGAGGCGTCGTCGTCGGGCTCGTCGTCGGACGGCGGCACCGCCGTGACGACCGGTGCCGCGCCGAGCACGCTGGTCTCCGCGGTCGGTACCGCGGCAGCGGCCATGCCCGACGGCAGCACCATCGTCGCCTGCGTCGTGATCGGCAGGTGCGATGCGCGCAGCTCGGGTTCGGCCTCGCGCAGCCGGTCGAGCAGCTCGCGTGCGTCGCGTGGGCGCTCCTCGGGGTCGCGACGGGTCGCCCAGAGCACGAGCTCGTCGAGCGATGCCGGAACGGCGGGGTTGCGCGAGCTCGGCGCGGGCACCTCGTCATTCGCGTGCTGGTAGGCGATCTGCATCGGCGCCTCGCCGACGTACGGCTGCTCGCCGGTGAGCATCTCGTACATCATGATGCCGACCGCGTAGATGTCGCTGCGGGCGTCGGCGACGCCGCGGGTGACGAGTTCGGGGGAGAGGTAGGCGATGGTGCCGAGCAGGGCCTGACCGGTCGCCGTGTTCGCGCTCGCGGCGCGCGCGAGGCCGAAGTCGCCGAGCTTGATGCGGCCGTCGTCGGCGAGCAGCACGTTCTCGGGCTTGAGGTCGCGGTGCACGATGCCCGCCTTGTGCGCGGCGGCGAGACCCGACAGCACCGCGTCCATGATGTCGACGGTCTGCTCGGGGGTGAGCTTCTTGTAGTCCTTGAGCAGGTCGCGCAGCGTGATGCCGGGCAGGTACTCCATGACGAGGTACGCCATGTCGGCGTCCTGGCCCTGGTCGAAGACGTTCACGACGTTGGGGTGGGCGAGTCGGGCCGCCGAACGCGCCTCCTGCACGAAACGCGTCTTGAACGTGTTGTCGTCGGCCAGGTGCCCGTGCATGATCTTGATCGCGACGCGTCGCTCGAGTCGGAGATCGGTCGCGAGGTAGACGGTCGCCATGCCTCCGCGGGCGATGCGCGAGCGCACCTGATAGCGGCCGTCGATCAGACGGTCGATCATCGGGTCCGCGGGCGCTGTGCTCACCGTTTGAGTCTACGAAAGGGCATATGCCGCAGGCCGAACAAACGCCGCCGACGCGCCGATCGCAATCCCATCGTGATCCTCAGGCGCCCTGCGCAGGTGACGGCCGGCTCAGCCGAGTTCGTCCACCCAGGCGCGAGCCTGCGCCTCCCACTTCGCATAGTGATCGGGATGCGCACTGTGCTGCACCGCCTGTGCGGCCTCGGCGAGCGGCATCGATTCCCATCCGGGAATGTCGAGGAGACCGGGCGCGCGCCCCACGTTGGGCCCGGTCGGTCCGCCGTAGAAGGCGGCGGCCGCACGATGGGCGTCGAGCACCTGCTCGGAGGTGCCCCAACCCTGGCTCGGCCGCTGTTGGAAGAGCCCTTGGGAGTCGCGGTCGCCGTGGCGGACGTTCTTCAGGCCGGACTCCTGCGCCGCCGCCGCGAGGGCGATGACGATGGCGCGGTCCGGCACGCCGAGCTCGCGGCCGACGTCGACGATGAGCTGGGCGTTCGCGCGCATCTCGTCGGTGAGCACGACGCTGACCGACGCGACCGTCGTCACCGGGACGGGGCGGGGGATCACCAGGCGCTGGCCGAGGCGGATGGTCGCCCGCTCGTCGAGGCCGTTCGCCTCGACGAGCGCGTCGACGCCGACGTGCTCGCGGGCGGCGATGTCCCACACGGTGTCGCCGGCGACGACGACGTGCACGTCGGCGGACGGCGTCGCCTCGCCCTCCTCGGGTGGTACGGGCTCGGTCCCCGCCGCCGCGTCCGGATCCGGCCCGGGCGACGGCGCCGCTCCCGGCGGCAGCACGACCTGCTCACCGGGGAAGATGAGCGACTGGCGGCCGAGTCCGTTCACGCGGAGCAGCTCTTCGAGGCCGACGCCGTATCGCGAGGCGATGCCGCTCATGGTGTCGCCCGCCGCCACCGTGTGCTTGGCGATCCCCTCGCGGCCGCTCGGAGTCGTGGAGGCCCGGCCGCCGGGCAGCGCCAGTCGTTGTCCGGGGAAGATGAGGCTCGACCAGCCGAGCCCGTTGTGCGCGAGTACCTCCGCGGTCGAGAGTCCGTAGCGCTCCGCGATGCCGCTGACGGTGTCGCCGGCGGCGACCACGATCTCTCGCGGCACCTCCGCCGTCGCGACGACGGGCGCTCGTGTCGCGCCCGCAGCAGGCGCCTTCGCCTGGGGCGACCGCTTGACGGGCTGCGGCGCCGCGTCGGCGGGCTGGGCGATGCCGAGGGTGACCGCGACGGCGCTCGCGACGGCGAGCGGAACAGTGAGCAGCCCCCGGATGCCTCGTGATCGCCCGCGACCGGACGGCCGGTCGTCGCGTCCGGCGGCGTCGTCGACGTCGTACGCCATGGTTCCCCCTTCGCCGGCCTGGTGCACCCGACTCCCGTCACGGTCGCACAGGGGCAGAGGCGAGTCAAACACCTCGCCGCGCGTCCGAGAACTCGGCTCGAGGGCCGGGGCTCGTGCTGCGTTTCCGGTGGTGCGGAAGCTCGCCGCGCGTCCGCCGACTCGCGGCTGCCGCCTGCGTTCCCGGACTCGGTGCGCGGTTCCGGCTTCCGCGTTCGCCCCCCGTCATGGCAGTCTTGCTTCGTGACCGATGCCGCCGAGACCACCTGGCTGACCGTTCCCGAACTCGTCGAACTCCTCGGGCAGAGCCCGTCGCGCATCCGGCGCCTCATCGATGACCGGCACCTCTTGGCCGCCCGTCGCGACGGCGTGCTCAAGGTGCCGTCGGTCTTCCTGCGCGACGATGCACCCCTGCCCGAGATCCACGGCACGGCCGTGCTGCTCTCCGACGTCGGGTTCAGTGACGCCGAGGCGCTCGAGTGGTTGCTCGCGGAGGAGGACAGCCTGGGAACGACCCCGATCGACGCGCTGCGCGCCGGCCGGAAGGCGGAGGTGCGTCGGATCGCCCAGGCGCTCCTCTGAGGCGCGTCAGCTCGATCGCCGGGTCACCGTCCGCACGAGTGCGCCGAGCTCCGAACGCGCAGCCTGGCTGAGCGGGGCCTGTTCGAGCACGGCGACCGCTCGCGCGGCGTGATCCGAGATCATCGACTCGAGCTCGTCGACGGCCCCGCATTCCGCGATCGTCCGCTGGAGCATGCGGATCTGGTCGGCGTCGAGATCGGGGTCGCCGAGGAGTTCGTCGAGCAGCCGGCGCTGTCCGGACGAGAGTCGCTCCCGCGCGATCGCGACGAGCATGGTCCGCTTGCCCTCGCGCAGGTCGTCGCCACTCGGCTTGCCGGTGACCTCGGGGTCGCCGTAGACGCCGAGCAGGTCGTCGCGCAACTGGTAGGCGATGCCGAGCGGCAGGCCGAACTCGCGGAGCGCGGCCGACTGGGCGCCATCGGCCCCGGCGATCGCCCCGCCGATGACGAGCGGGGCCTCGATGCTGTACTTCGCCGACTTGTACACGATGATGCGCTCGGCACGCAGCCGCTGCTCGTCGTCGGGCTGCGCCACCCAGGCGCGCTCCTCGAGGATGTCGAGGTACTGGCCGGCCGTCACCTCCGTGCGCATCCGCATGAACTCGGTGCGCGCTGCTCGGGCGGCCGCACGATCGGGCAGGGCGTCGAGCCCCGCGTCGAGGAGTTCGTCGCTCCAGCCGAGCAGCAGGTCGCCGAGCAGGATCGCGGCGTCGATGCCGAACGCGTCGGCCTCGCCCGCCCAGCCCGACTCGGCGTGCAGCGTCTCGAAGAGGCGATGCGCCGAGGGGGCGCCGCGACGGGTGTCGGACTTGTCGATGATGTCGTCGTGCACGAGCGCCGCAGCGTGGAACAGCTCGAGGGCGGCGGCCGCGGAGACCACCGGTGCGAGATCGACCTCGTCGTCGGCGTCGAACGGATCGAATCCGCGCCCGTGCACGGCCTCCCACCCCCAGTAGCAGAACAGGGCGCGGAAGCGCTTGCCACCGCTGAGAAATCGCCGTGAGAAGAGGTCGAGCGGGTCGAGGTCGGGACTGATCGAACGGAGAATTGAGGTACGTTCGGCGAGGAAGTCCTCGATGCGTTCGTGAACCAGATCGACCAGCCGGGAACTGTGAGCCACCCGCCTAGCCTACCGAGGCGACGCGGGGCTAGAATGGACTCGGATGCGTCGATCCCGAGCCTGAGGGGAATGAGATGCCGCTTTCAGAGCAGGAGCAACGTCTTCTCGAGGAGATGGAGCGGAACCTCTACCGCAACGATGCCGACTTCGTGCATGCCGTCGGCGGTGTGCGCGGTCGGCGCCCGAATTACCGTGCGATCGTGCTGGGCGTCCTCCTCGCGGTCGCCGGCGTCGGTGCACTGATCGGCGGCGTCGCGTCGCAGATCCTGATCATCGGCATCGTCGGATTCGCACTGATGTTCGCGGGCGTCCTCGTCGCGATCACGCCAGGCAAGCGCGGTGCGGCGACTGCAGCTCCGACCGAGTCTTCGTCGAGCAGTGCGAAGCCGCGCTCCGGGGCGGGCTTCATGGATCGCATGAACGATCGCTGGGACCGCCGCCAGGAGGGCCGCGACTAGTCCCTCCACTTCCGACCACCTGAACGGGCCGATCTCCTGATCGGCCCGTTTTTCGTGTCTCCGGACCGGTTCGCGCCCCCGGGAGCGGGCCCGCCGACGACGCCCACGGCCCGCGACGCGCCCGTTCGCGCCATTTCAGTGCGATTTCCTCCACTCCGCTCCACCCGGCTGTATCCCCGTGTTTCCGCGGGACTTCTGTGCGACGCGCGCGAAATTCGAGCGTTTGTCGTTGATTGGTGGATGAAGGTGGAGTAAAGTGGGGTCACCTGGATCCTGGCCGGAGGAAAGGGGGGTGGCGCATGTTCCTCGGGACCTACGAGCCGAAGCTCGATGAGAAGGGGCGCGTCATTCTTCCGGCCAAGTTCCGGGAGGAGCTGTCGAACGGGCTCGTGCTCACGCGCGGGCAGGAG
Organism: Agromyces sp. NPDC055658; assembly: GCF_053618155.1. Lineage (NCBI taxonomy): Bacteria > Bacillati > Actinomycetota > Actinomycetes > Micrococcales > Microbacteriaceae > Agromyces > Agromyces sp. NPDC055658. The sequence continues at coordinate 11,147 of NZ_JBSHHD010000020.1, forward strand.
CGCTGCATCTACGTGTTCAGCGCCCGCGAGTTCGAGAGCATGAGCGACAAGATCCGCCAAGCCCCCGTGACGAGCAAGCAGGCACGCGACTACATGCGCGTCTTCCTCTCGGGTGCCTCCGCGGAGACCCCCGACAAGCAGAACCGGGTCACCATCCCCGCCAACCTCCGCGGCTACGCGGGGCTCGACCGAGACCTCACGGTCATCGGCGCCGGCAGTCGGGTGGAGATCTGGGACCAGGCGGCGTGGCAGAGCTACCTCGCCGAGCAGGAGGCGGCCTTCGCAGAGACGGCGGAGGAGGTGATCCCCGGACTCTTCTGAATCCTCGGGTCCCGACTCCCAGCCGGCCGGGCCTGGTGCACTTCCCCGCATCAGGACGAACGGATGGGGATCAGGGCGCGAGGCCCGGAAGCAGAGGCGGAATCATGGACATCGAACGAATCCACACCCCGGTCATGCTCGAGCGCACGCTCGAGCTGCTCGCGCCGGCCCTCGAGGCCGACGGCGCGGTCATGGTCGACGCCACGCTCGGCATGGGCGGGCACACCGCCGCGTTCCTCGAGCGCTTCCCGAAGCTCACGGTGATCGGGCTCGACCGCGACACCGACGCACTCGGCATCGCCCGCGAGCGGCTTGCGAAGTACGGCGACCGGGCGCGGTTCGTGCACACCGTGTACGACGGCATCGCACGCGCGGTGCGTTCGGAGGGCTTCAGCGAGGTGCACGGCGTGCTCTTCGACCTGGGTGTCTCCTCGCTCCAGCTCGATCGTGCCGAGCGCGGGTTCGCCTACTCGAAGGACGCCCCGCTCGACATGCGTATGGACTCGACGAAGGGTCGTACGGCAGCCGATGTCATCGCCGAGTCGAGTGAGGAGGAGCTGCGACGCATCTTCCTCGACTACGGCGAGGAGAAGCTCGCCGCCCGCTACGCCCGCGCGATCGTGCGGGCGCGTGCCGAGGCGCCGATCACGCGATCGGCCGAACTCGTCGCCGTGCTCCAGGCGGCGACACCCGTCGCCGTCCAGCGGCAGGGGCACCCGGCGAAACGGGTGTTCCAGGCGCTGCGCATCGAGGTGAACGAAGAGCTCTCGGTCCTCGAGCGGGCGATGCCCGCTGCGCTCGACACCGTCGCGGTCGGCGGTCGCATCGTCGTGCTCGCGTATCAGTCGCTCGAGGACCGCATCGTGAAGCGCGTGCTGCAGGCGGCGTCGAGCTCGACCGCCCCTGCCGGTCTCCCGATGGAGCTGCCTGAGCACCGGCCGCAGTTCAAGCTCCTCGTCCGTGGCGCAGAGCTCGCCTCCGAAGCCGAGCAGGCGGAGAACCCGCGTGCCAAGCCGGTGCGCTTGCGTGCCGCAGAACGAGTGAGGAGGCCGTCATGAGTGCGCTGCCGGCCAACGTCCTGCCCGCCGAATCCAAGCCGGCGCCCCGGCGTGCGCCCGAGCGAGGGCGGTGGCTTCGCCCCGCACCCGAGCCGGGCCGCCGTGCGAAGCCGACGCTCGCCTACGCGATCATCGCGGTCGCGGGTGTCGCGGCGATCGTCGTCGCCCAGCTGCTGCTGTCGATCGCGATCACCCAGGGCGCCTACGACATCGACCACGCCCAGATGCAGCAGACGAAGCTCGATCGACAGGAGCAGCAGCTCCGCGAGGACCTCGACCGAGTGGAGTCGCCGCAGTATCTCGCCGCGAACGCCGAAGCGCTCGGCATGGTGCCGAACGCGAGCCCGGTGCTCCTGAAGCTCTCCGACGGTTCGGTGAGCGGCGATCCGACGCCGGCGCGCGCCGGCGCCGAGGCATCCGGGCCGCTCGTCCCGAATGCGCTCATCGACGGCGTGCCGCTCGTCACCGAGGAGCCTGCGGGGGAGACTCCGAAGAAGCAGGCGAAGGGGGGCGGCGAGCGGGCCGCCGCGGGCGCGGCGGGGGCCGCGGGCTCTGGAGGGGCGCAGACGCCCGAGGATCCCGCAGCACCGCCCGTGAGCGACGGGCTGCCGACGCCGGCGACCCACTAGCCGCAAGCCGTACGACCGCGCACCACCAGAAGGGCCGAGGAACCACCGGATGAAGCGAACGACCCGGCACCCGATGCGGAGGATCATCGTCTCGGCCGTACTGCTGGTCGTCCTCGTCGGCGTCTTCGTCGTGAAGCTCGTCGACATCCAGGTCGTGCGGGCGTCCGCACTCAACGCGCAGTCGCAGGACGCCCGTTCCACGCCCGTGAAGGTCTGGGGTGCGCGCGGCGACATCGTCGACGCGAACGGAACGGTCCTGGCGGACAGTGTCATGCGCTACGACATCGTGGTCTCCCCGAAGCAGGCGAAGCTGGCCGTCGTCGAGCGCGTGGCGTCGGAGTCGGGCGACACGACGAAGGAGGTCGACCTCACGACGGAGGAACTGGTCGCCGGTCTCACGCCGGCTGCGGCCGAACTCGCGCCCGTGGTCGGCCTGACGACGGACCAGGTCGTCGGGATCATCACCTCCAAGCTCGCGGAGAACCCCGACTCGGATTTCGCCTTCATCGCGAAGCAGGTCGACACGGCGACATACGACGCGGTGAAGGCGCTCGAGATCGCCTGGGTCTATCCGAAGGAGCACCCGAGCCGCACGTACCCGAACGGCGCGGTCGGCGGCAACCTGCTCGGCTTCGTGCAGGCCGACGACGGCACGCCGCTCGCCGGGCTCGAGCTCGCGCAGGACCAGTGCCTCGCGGGCACCGACGGCGAGGTGAGCTACCTGCACAGCGCATCCGACTGGGTTCCCATCCCGGGCACCGAGATCGTGCAGAAGCAGGCGAAGGACGGCGGCACCCTGAAGCTCACGATCGACGCAGACCTCCAGTTCTTCGTCCAGCGCGTGCTCGAGGAGCAGCGACGCGCGACGGGTGCCGACTGGGCGACGGCCACGGTCATGGAGGTGAAGACCGGGCGACTGCTCGCGGTCGCCGACGTGCCGACGGTCGACCCGAACGACCCGTCCGCGACCGACGCCGACGACCGGGGCTCGCGCACCTTCACGGCGCCGTTCGAGCCGGGTTCGACCTTCAAGGCGATCACCGCCGCCTCGGTGCTCGACGCGGGCAAGGCCACGCCGCTCGACCAGATCGTCGCGCCCTACAAGTACTACCCGTCGAACGGCGCCGACATCAACGACAGTGCGTTCCACGAGGACGAACGGCTGACCCTCACCGGTGTGCTCATCGAGTCGTCGAACACGGGCATGTCGAAGTTCGGAGAGCGCCTCACCGACCGTCAGCGCTACGACGACATGAAGAAGTTCCACCTGGGCGAGCAGACCGAGGTCGGCTTCCCGAACGAGGAGACGGGCGACCTGCACGGCGACCCCGACGAGTGGGACAACCAGACGAAGTACGCGACCATGTTCGGCCAGGGCCTCACGACGACGGCCGTGCAGATCGCGAGCGCCTACCAGACGATCGCGAACGGCGGGGTGCGCATGCCCGTGCAGCTCGTCGACGGCTGCACGACGCCCGACGGCGAGACGACGGCGCCGCCCTCGAAGGGCGAGCGGGTCATCTCGGAGAAGGCGGCCGACGAGACCTCGCAGATGCTCGAGCGGGTCTACGCCGAGGGATGGCTCGCCGACACCTGGAACATTCCCGGCTACCGGGTGGCGGCGAAGACCGGTACGGCCCAGTTCGCCGACGGCAACGGCGGCTACCGGTCGGGCTACCTGGTCTCGGTCTCGGGCTTCGCCCCGGCCGACGATCCCGAGTTCGTGGTTTCGGTCAGCATCAACAATCCCGTTAAGATGAACTCGTCCGCCGCATCCGCGCCCGTCTTCCAGAAGGTGATGAGCCAGGTGCTGAAGAAGTATCGGACCGTTCCATCCGGCGCTCCGGCGCCCGATCTGCCAGCCACCTGGTGAGAAAGTTGGGTTCGTGACCGGATCGCCTCCAACGGCCCTCCGGCCGCAGCACCCGAGCCCTCGATCGCTCCGCGGCCTCGCCGAGGAGTTCGGGTTCGAGGTGCGCGGCGAGCTCGGCGACCTCGAGGTCTCCGGCGTCGGCCTCGCGTCGGGCTCGGTGCGCGCCGGCGACCTCTACGTCGGCGTGCCCGGGCGCAACGCGCATGGCGCCCAGTTCGCCGGCGCCGCGCGTGAGTCCGGAGCCGTCGCGCTGCTCACCGACGAGACCGGCGCGTCCATCGCCGAGGGCGCCGGCCTGCCGGTGCTCGTGACGGCCGACGCGCGCTCGGCGCTCGGCTCGGTCGCCGCCTGGATCCACCGCACCGAGGAGAACCCCGCCTCGACGTTCGCCGTGACCGGCACCAACGGCAAGACGAGCGTCGTCTACCTGCTCTACGGCATCCTCCGACAGCTCGGTGTCACGGCCGGCCTGACCTCGACGGCCGAGCGCCGCATCGGCGACGAGGCCGTCACGAGCTCCCTGACGACGCCCGAGGCGAGCGAACTGCACGCACTCCTCGCCCGCATGCGCGAGGTCGACGTACGAGCGGTCGCGATCGAGGTGTCGGCGCAGGCGCTCAGCCGCCATCGCGTCGACGGGCTGGTCTTCGACGTGGCGGGGTTCACCAACCTCAGCCACGACCACCTCGACGACTACGCCGACCTCGACCAGTACTTCGAGGCGAAGCGCGAGCTGTTCCAGCCCGAACGCGCCCGCCGCGGCGTCGTCACCGTCGACTCGGCGTGGGGCGACCGGCTCGTGGCCGAGTCGCGCATCCCCGTCACGACGCTCACGACCACCTCCGATCGCGCGGCCGACTGGCGCGTCACCGTGCTCGACGAGCAGGCCGCGTTCACCGTGTTCGCCCTCGAAGGGCCCGACGGTCGCCGCATCGAGACGAAGGTGCCCCTGCTCGGCTGGTACATGGCGGCCAACGCGGCACTCGCGATCGTCATGCTCACCGAGGCCGGATACGACCTCGACCGCATCGCCGCGGTGCTCGAGCGGGACGGCGGCATCGACGCCTACATCCCCGGCCGCGCTGAGCGCATCTCGGGCGACCGCGGCCCCGTCGTCTACATCGACTACGGCCACAGCCCCGATGCGTTCCTGCAGACGCTCGGCGCGATCCGTCGCATCACCGAGGGCCGGGTCATCATGCTGTTCGGCGCCGACGGCGACCGAGACACGACGAAGCGCGCCGAGATGGGCGCGATCGCCGCCCGCGGCTCCGACGTCGTCGTGATCACCGACTTCCACCCGCGCAACGAGGATCCGGCGGCCATCAGGGCCGCGCTCATCGCCGGTGCGCGCGAGGCGGTGCCCGATCGCGAGATCCACGAGATCCCCGACCCCCGCGCGGCATTCCGCGCTGCGCTCGCGCTCGCGCAGGATGGCGACGCCATCCTGTACGCGGGTCCCGGACACGAGGACTACCACGAGGTGAAAGGCGTCAAGATCCCGTACTCCGCACGTGAAGACTCGAAGCAGGCCCTGCGCGACGCGGGGTGGCTGTTGTGATCGCCCTGACGCTGGCCGAGGTCGCCGAGGCGACCGGCGGTGTACTCCGGCTCGACGGCACTGAGGCGACCCCGCTGACGGTGGTCGCAGGCGCGGTCACCACCGACTCGCGCGAGATCGGAGCGGGCGACCTCTTCGTCGCCAAGCGAGGCGAGTTCGACGACGGGCACCGCTTCGCACCCGCTGCCGCCGAACAGGGCGCGGCGCTCCTGATCGTCGAACACGCGCTCGACCTCGCCGTGCCGCAGGTCATCGTCGCCGACTCGGTCGACGCGCTCGGCGCACTCGCGACCGAGGTCGTGCGCCGCGTCCGTGCGCTCGGACGGCTCCGCATCGTCGGGGTCACCGGGTCGAACGGCAAGACGACGACGAAGAACCTGCTCCGGGCGGTGCTCGAGCGCATCGGACCGACCGTCGCGGCCCGGGCGTCCTACAACAACGAGGTCGGCGCACCCGTCACGATGCTCGAGCTCACCGACGAGACCGAGTTCCTCGTCGCCGAGATGGGAGCCTCCGGCGTCGGCGAGATCGCGCGCCTCGTGAAGATGGCGCGGCCCGACGTCGGCATCGTGCTCAAGGTCGGGCTCGCCCACGCCGGCGAGTTCGGCGGAATCGAGCAGACGGTGCGGGCGAAGTCCGAGATGGTCACCGACCTCCTCGAAACCGACGTGGCCGTGCTCAACGCCGACGACCCCCGCGTCGTCCCGATGGCCGGCCTGACCGCTGCACGCGTCGTCTGGTTCGGACTCGGCGACGCCGCCGACGTGCGCGCCACCGACCTGCGCGTGCACGCGCGCGGCACCGACTTCACGGTGACGGTACCGGGTGGCGACGAGGCCCGCGTCCACTTCGGCGTGCTCGGCGAGCACCACGTCATGAACGCCCTGGCGGCGGTTGCGGCATCCCTGCAGCTCGGCGTCGGCCTCGCCGACATCGTGACCGCCCTCGAGCAGGTCACCCTCGCCGAGCGCTGGCGCATGCAGCTCATGGGCGGCCGCGATGACATCACCGTCATCAACGACGCCTACAACGCGAGCCCCGACTCGATGTCGGCTGCGCTCAAGACACTCGCCCAGGTGAAGACGCCCGGTACCCGCACGATCGCGGTGCTCGGCGAGATGAGCGAACTCGGCGAGTTCTCGGGCGAGGAGCACGACCGCATCGGCCTGCTCGCCGTGAGGCTCGGCATCTCGCAGCTCGTCGTCGTCGGGCAAGGCGCGCGTCGCCTGCACATCTCGGCGATCAACGAGGGCTCGTGGGACGGTGAGTCGGCGTTCGTCGAGACCGCCGACGAGGCGTTCGAGCTCGTCACCGCGAGCACGCAGCCCGGTGACACGATATTGGTGAAATCGTCGAACTCGGCGGGTCTCCGCCTGCTCGGCGACCGACTGGGAGAATGGTTCGCGTGAGCGCAGTTCATCATCACGGCGAGGCTGGGCAGGCGAACTGCCTGCTCGGCGACCGACTGGGAGAATGGTTCGCGTGAGCGCAGTTCACTACCGCAGCAGGACTGACCGGCCCGACGGCCTGCTCGGCGACCGACGGGGAGGTCGGGGCGCGTGAGAGCACTGCTGACCGCCGGGGCGTTGTCGCTCGCCTTCACGCTGTTCCTGACGCCGCTGTTCATCCGGCTGTTCACCCGCCTCGGCTGGGGGCAGTTCATCCGCGACGACGGGCCGCAGAGCCACCACGTCAAGCGCGGCACGCCCACGATGGGCGGCATCATCTTCATTCTCGGCACGCTGTTCGGCTATTTTTCGGCGACGCTGCTCACGGGTGAGGGCGCGACCGCATCGGGCCTGCTCGTGCTGCTCATGATGGTGGGCCTCGGCGTCGTCGGATTCGTCGACGACTTCCTGAAGACGCGCAAGAAGCAGTCGCTCGGCCTCGGCGGCTGGGCGAAGGTCGGCGGCCAGGTGGTCGTCGCGACGGTCGTGGCGCTGCTCGCCCTGCAGTTCCCGAACCACATGGGCGTGACGCCCGCGAGCACGAAGATCTCGTTCATCCGCGATCTGCCGCTCGACTTCATGGTGTTCCCCACCGTGATCGGCATCCTCCTCTACGTCATCTGGAGCTGCCTCATCACCGTCGGCGCCTCGAACGGCGTCAATGTGACCGACGGTCTCGACGGCCTCGCAGGCGGCGCCTCGATCCTCGCGATCGGCTCGTTCGTCATCATCGGCTTCTGGCAGTTCAACCAGTCGTGCGCGGCCGTCGGACTGAACGAAGACGACCGGTACCGCTGCTACGACGTGCGCGATCCGCTCGACATCGCCATCGTCGCCACCGCGATCGTCGGCGGCCTCATCGGCTTCCTCTGGTGGAACACGAACCCCGCCAAGATCTACATGGGCGACACCGGCTCGCTGGCCTTGGGCGGTGCCCTCGCCGCGCTCGCGATCGTCAGCCACACCGAGCTCCTCGTCGTCATCATCGGCGGCCTCTTCGTCATCGAGACGGGCTCGGTGATCGTGCAGCGGGCGTACTTCAAGCTCACCCACGGCAAGCGCATCTTCCTGATGAGTCCGATCCATCACCACTTCGAGCTCAAGGGCTGGGCCGAGGTCACGATCGTCGTGCGCTTCTGGATCATCGCCGGACTCTTCGTGGCCGCCGGCGTCGGCGCGTTCTACTTCGAGTGGCTGCAGCGTTGACGGCGGATGACCCGGGCCGCGCCGCGAACCGCCTCGACACGCTGACGAGCTGGAACGCCGACTGGCGTGGTCTCCGTGTCGCCGTGCTCGGCGTCGGCGTGACGGGTTTCGCCGTCGCCGACACACTGACGGAGCTCGGCGCCGAGGTGCTCGTCCTCGCCCCCGACGTCGACGACGACCGCGCGCGGATCCTCGACGTCATCGGCGCGCGGCTCGTGCGGCACCCGCTCGACGGGGTGCCCGACGAGCTCGTCGCGTTCGCCCCCGACGTCGTGGTCGCCTCACCGGGATTCCATCCCGACCATGCCGTCCTCGGATGGGCGGGGAGCGAGGGCGTGGCGGTATGGGGCGACATCGAGCTGGCCTGGCGGGTGCGCGACAAGGTGAACGCGGCCGAGTGGATCCTCGTGACCGGCACCAACGGCAAGACCACGACCGTCCAGATGACTGCGACGTTCCTCGCGGCGAACGGCCTGCGCGCGGCGCCGTGCGGCAACATCGGCGTGCCCGTGCTCGACGCCGTGCGCGACCCGGCGGGCTTCGACGTGCTCGTCGTCGAGCTGTCGAGCTACCAGCTGCACACGTTGCCGACCACGGGTCCCGGTGCCGTGCACCCGTGGGCGAGCGTCGTGCTCAACCTCGCCGACGACCACCTCGACTGGCACGGCTCGTTCGAGGCCTACCGCGCTGCGAAGGCGAAGGTCTACGAGAACACGAAGGTCGCGTGCGTCTACAACCGCGCCGACGAGGCGACCCTGCGCATGGTCGAGGACGCCGAGGTCGAGGAGGGCGCCCGCGCCATCGGCTTCGGGCTCGACGTGCCCGGACCGAGCGACTTCGGCGTCGTCGACGGGATCCTGTGCGATCGGGCGTTCCTCGACGACCGGCGTACGGCCGCCCTCGAGATCACGACCCTCGACGAGCTCGAGCCGCGCGGGCTGGCCGCGCCGCACGTCGTCGCCAACATCCTCGCCGCCTCCGCGCTCGCGCGTTCCCACGGGGTCCCGGTCGGTGTGATCCACGACGCACTCGCCGAGTTCCGGCTCGACGCCCACCGCATCGAGACCGTCGCCGTCGCCGGTGGCATCCGCTGGATCGACGACTCGAAGGCGACGAATCCGCATGCCGCCGAGGCATCCCTGAAGGCCTTCGGCCGGGTCGTCTGGATCGTGGGCGGCCTGCTCAAGGGCGTCGACGCCGACTCGCTCGTCGCAGCGCACGTCGGCCGGCTGCGCGCCGCGGTCGTCATCGGTCGCGATCGCGCCGAGCTCGTCGATGCGTTCCGGCGACACGCGCCGCAACTGCCGCTCTTCGAGGTCGTCGCCGACGACACTGAGCAGGTGATGCCCGATGCGGTCGCACTGGCTGCGGCGGTCGCCGAGGACGGGGACACCGTGCTCCTCGCGCCCGCGGCGGCGTCCATGGACCAGTTCGCCGACTACGGCGATCGCGGCCGGCGGTTCCACGAAGCGGTCAGAGCGATGCTGGGAGGTGAGGCGGATGGCGACTCCGCCCCGCACGAGCCGCCCGCAGAAGGCTGAGCCCGCCCAGCAGGGCGTCTCGGCGGCGCGGATCCGCCTGGGGCGGTTGTTCCGCGCCGAGTCGGCCGACTACTTCCTGCTGCTCGGCACGACCCTCTTCCTCGTCGTGCTCGGCCTCGTCATGGTGCTCTCCTCCTCGCTCGTCGAGTCGTACCTCGAAGACGGCGGCCTCCTCGACCAGGCGGTGCGACAGGGCGTGTTCGCCGTCATCGGCATCCCAGCCATGCTCATCGCGAGCCGGCTGCCAGAGCGATTCTGGATGCGCGTCGCCTGGCCGGCGCTCATCGTCACCTGCATCCCGCAGCTGCTCGTCGTGGCGACCCCGATGGGCATCGAGGTCGGCGGCAACACGAACTGGCTCGCGATCGGCCCCGTGCAGTTCCAGCCGTCGGAGTTCATCAAGGTCGCCCTGGTCATCTGGCTCGGGCTCATGGTCACGAAGAAGCAGGACCGGCTCGACGACTTCACGCACGGCATCCTGCCGATCCTGCTCGTCGGCGGCGGTGCGATCGGGCTCGTGCTCCTCGGCGGCGACCTCGGCACCGTCATGATCATGGGCGCGATGCTGCTCGGCGCGCTCTTCCTCATCGGGGTGCGGCTCCGGTTGCTCCTGCCGCCGATCATCATCGCCGTCGTCGGGTTCGTGATCGTCGCGTTCTCGAGCGAGAGCCGCATGCGCCGCATCACCTCGTTCCTCGACGCGAACTGCGAGGCCGGCGGCACGGGCGACGCGATCAACGACTGCTGGCAGATCCAGCACGGTACCTTCGCCCTCGCGAACGGCGGCATCTTCGGCGTCGGCCTCGGGAACTCTGCGGCGAAGTGGTCGTGGCTGCCGGCAGCCGACAACGACTTCATCTTCGCGATCATCGGCGAGGAGCTCGGCCTCATCGGCGCGATCGTCGTGATCGGCCTGTTCGTATTGCTCGCGATCGCCTTCGCGCGGGTGTTCCGCGGCGCGGGCACGCCGTTCGGCCGGGCGGCCACGGCGGCGGTCATGGTGTGGGTGATCGGCCAGGCCTGTGTCAATATCGGTGTCGTGCTCGGAGTCTTCCCCGTCCTCGGTGTCCCGCTGCCGCTCGTCTCCGCGGGAGGCACCGCCCTGCTCACGACCCTCGTCGCGATCGGCGTCGTCCTGTCGGTCGCGCGGACGCCCGAGGCATCCGCCCGCCTCGCCGCCCGTTCGGCGGCGCGAAGGGCCCGTGCGGCGGAGCGAGCCGCGCGATGACCGTCTACCTGCTCGCCGGCGGCGGAACCGCCGGCCACGTGAACCCCCTGCTCGCCGTCGCCGATCGCCTGCGCGAGCGCGATCCCGACGCCGAGGTGCTCGTGCTCGGCACGGCCGAGGGGCTCGAGGCGAGGCTCGTGCCGGCTCGCGGCTACGAGTTGCTCACGATCGCGAAGGTCCCCTTCCCGCGGCGGCCGAACCGTGCCGCCGCCGCGTTCCCGGCGCGGTTCCGTCGTTCGATCTCGGATGTCTCGGGCATCATCGCCGGTCGTGGTGTCGACGTCGTCGTCGGCTTCGGCGGGTACGTCTCGACTCCCGCCTACATCGCTGCGCGACGTGCCGGCGTCCCGGTCGCGGTGCACGAGGCGAACGCGAAGCCGGGCCTCGCGAACCGGCTCGGCGCCCGTCGCGCGGATGCCGTCGGCGTCGCGTTCGAGGGCACGCCGCTGCCTGGCGCCGAGGTCGTCGGCATGCCGCTCCGCCGCGAGATCGAGACGCTCGATCGCGCTGCGCTCCGAGGCGAGGCCGCGGGGTTCTTCGGACTCGACGCGTCGAAGCCCGTGCTCCTCGCGACCGGTGGTTCGCTCGGCGCACGTCGCATCAATCGCACGATGGTCGACAGTGCCGAGGCGATCACCGGTGCCGGCTGGCAGGTGCTGCACATCACGGGCGCGACTTCCGAGGTCGACGATCCCGGTGTCGCCGGCTACCGGATGGTCGAGTACGCCGACCGCATGGACCTCGCCCTCGCCCTCGCCGACCTCGCGGTATCCCGAGCGGGCGCGGCGACCGTGAGCGAGCTCTCGGCCCTCGGCATCCCCGCCGTGTACGTGCCGTACCCCGTCGGCAACGGCGAGCAGCGGTTCAACGCCGCGGGCGTCGTCGCGGCCGGTGGCGGAATCCTCGTCGACGACGCCCGGTTCCTTCCCGAGTGGGTGGCCGCCGAGCTCGTGCCGCTGCTCGCCGACCGCGAACGCGTCGCCGCGATGGCATCGGCCGCGGCGACGGCGGGCGTCGCCGACGGCACCGACCGCATGGTCGCCCTCGTCGACCGCGCGCTCGGCGGGGGAGCCGCGGGCCGCGCCTGAGACGCGTAACGTGGAAGCAGCGGAACCACCCGCCCCGAACGCGCCCGCCGGCGCACCGACGACCCCGACCGCACCGAGGAAGAGCGCCCGAACGTGACCATCAAGCCCGATCTCTCGATCCAGATCCCCGCCGAGCTCGGCGCCGTGCACTTCGTCGGCATCGGGGGGTCCGGCATGAGCGGCATCGCGCGCCTGTTCATCGGTGCCGGCCATCGGGTGACCGGCTCCGACGTGCGCGACTCGGCGAACATCGCCGCGCTCCGCGAGCTCGGTGCCGAGATCGCGATCGGGCACGACGCCGCGAACCTCGGTGACGCCGAGGCGGTCGTCGTGACCGGCGCGCTCTGGCAGGACAACCCCGAGTACCAGCTGGCCCTCGAGCGCGGGCTGCCCGTGCTGCACCGCTCGCAGGCGCTCGCCTGGCTGATCTCGGGCCAGCGCCTCGTCTCGGTCGCCGGCGCCCACGGCAAGACCACGTCGACCGGCATGATCGTCACAGGCCTCCTCGCGCTCGGGGCCGATCCGAGCTTCGTGAACGGCGGCGTCATCGACGGGCTGGGCGTCTCGTCGTCCGCAGGCGAGGGCGAGCTCTTCGTCGTCGAGGCCGACGAGTCCGACGGCTCGTTCCTCCTCTACGACACCGCCGTCGCGCTCATCACGAACGTCGATCCCGACCACCTCGACCACTACGGCTCGCGCGAGGCGTTCGAGCAGGCGTTCGTCGACTTCGCCGACCGCGCCTCGGAGCGCGTCGTGATCTCCTCCGACGACGCCGGGGCGCAGCGCGTGCACGAGCGGCTCGGCCACGCGAACGTCGTCACGTTCGGCGAGGCGGCGGATGCCTCGGTGCGGGTGCACTCGATCGAGACCGACGGCCCGGTGGCCTTCGTCATCGCCTACGACGGTGTCGACTACGCGGCGAGGCTGCGCATCCCGGGCAAGCACAACGCGATCAACGCCGCAGGCGCGTTCGCCGTGCTCGTCGGGCTGGGCTTCGAGCCGGCCGCCGCGCTCGAGGGCATCTCCCGCTTCACCGGCACCGGTCGCCGCTTCGAACTCCACGGCACCGTGGGCGGCGTGAGCGTCTACGACGACTACGCGCACCACCCGACGGAGGTCGCGGCGGCACTGGCCGCGGCGCGCACCGTCGTCGGCGACGGACGCATCATCGCCGTGCACCAGCCGCACACCTACAGCCGCACCCAGGCCTTCGCGAAGGAGTTCGCCGAGGTGCTCGAGGAGTTCGCCGACGAGACCGTCGTGCTCGACGTGTACGGTGCCCGCGAGGATCCGGTGCCCGGGGTGACGGGCGCACTCGTGAGCGAGCGGTTCGCCGATCCCGAGAAGGTCGCGTTCATCGCCGACTGGCAGGCGGCCGCCGACCACACGGCGAAGATCGCCCGCGACGGCGACTTCGTCATCACCCTCGGCTGCGGTGACGTCTACCGCATCGTGCCGCAGCTGCTCGGATCGCTCGAGCGGGAGCGCGGGTGACGGCGGGCCGCGCGTGAAGCGGCCGCAGGGCTTCGACGGACGCACGCCGCGGCGCCCGAGGCGAACGCCGGCGCCCGAGCCGCGGGGCGGTGCGGACGCCCCCGCGGCGGGAGCCGATCCGCTCGGCGCCGTACGAGCGCCCGCGCCCGCCGGGGCGGCCGGATCCGGCGCGGCCGGTCCGTCGCTCCGCTACGGCGGGAGGGACGCAGCCGACCGCGTCACGACCGAGCCGATCGTCGTGGTCGAACCTTCCGTGACGATTCCCGTGGGCGGTGCCGTCCGAGCACCGGGCGCCGCGGCGCCCGAGGTCGAACCCGGGCCGGCTGCCGCGACGGCGGACCATACCGGCGATCGGCCGGCCGATGCGAAGTCGGCCAGGCGCGCACTCGCGGCCGCCGAGCGCGAACGCCGGCGTTACGAGAAGCAGGAGGTGCGCCGGTTCACGAAGCGGTCGCGCCGTCGTCGGCTCACCTGGTGGATCGCGGGCGGAGCGGTCGCGGCCGTGACCGTCGGCATCGTCGCGGGCGCGTACTCGCCGCTCATGGCGTTGCGCGAGGTGCGCGTCGAAGGAGCCTCGCGCATCCCCGCCGACTCGATCGCGGCCGCGTTCGACGGCCAGCTCGGCACCCCGCTGACCCTCATCACGGGCGAACAGGTGCATGCGGCACTCGCGGACTTCCGGCTCATCGAGACGTACTCGGTCGAGACGATCCCGCCCGGCACGCTCGTGGTGCGGATCGTCGAGCGCACGCCGGTCGGCGTCATCGAGGCGAAGGGCGGCGGTCTCGAGCTCGTGGACGCGGCCGGGGTCGTCATCGACCGGCCGGCCGAGCGTCCCGACGGGCAGCCGCTCATCGAGGTCGACGGGGGCGTCGGCTCCGAGGGCTTCAAAGCCGTCGCCGCGGTCGTGCGGAGCCTCCCCGCCGAGGTGCGCAGCCAGCTCGTCGGCGCCTCGGCGGAAACTCCCGACGACGTGCGGCTCGAGCTCGCGGGCGGGGTGCCGGTCGTTTGGGGCGGCGCGAACGACTCCGGTCTCAAGGCCGACGTGCTCGCGACGCTCATGAAGGCGGCGCCGCCCGACACGGTGCCCGGCTACGACGTCTCGTCGCCGGAGGCTCCGATCACGGGCTGACGCGGGGCGCCGGAGGGTTCGCGAGGGGCCCGGGCGACCATCTCGACGGTCGGATCGCGACACGCCGGGCTCGCCTTGCTCGACGCGCCCGCGCGGCGACCTACCGTCGTCTCAGGAATTGCATACTCAGCAAAACTTTAACCTTCGACTAGAGGTTCAGGGTTCAGAGTTCGCACGGAAGGCCGGACATGTCGACAAACCAGAACTACCTCGCCGTTATCAAGGTGGTCGGTATCGGCGGCGGCGGCGTCAACGCCGTCAACCGCATGATCGAACTCGGCCTGCGCGGAGTCGAATTCATCGCGATCAACACCGACGCACAGGCGCTGCTCATGAGCGACGCCGACGTCAAGCTCGACGTCGGCCGCGACCTGACGCGGGGTCTCGGCGCCGGCGCCGACCCCGAGGTCGGCCGTCGCGCCGCCGAGGACCACGCGGAGGAGATCGAGGAGGCGCTCGCGGGCGCCGACATGGTCTTCGTCACCGCGGGCGAGGGCGGCGGCACCGGCACGGGGGGTGCCCCGGTCGTCGCGCGCATCGCCAAGTCGATCGGCGCGCTCACCATCGGTGTCGTCACGAAGCCCTTCGGCTTCGAAGGCAAGCGGCGCCAGACGCAGGCCGAGCAGGGCGTCGCGCGCCTGAAGGAAGAGGTCGACACCCTCATCGTGGTGCCGAACGACCGTCTGCTCGAGATCAGCGACCGGGGCATCTCGATGCTCGAGGCGTTCTCGACCGCCGACCAGGTGCTCCTCGCCGGTGTGCAGGGCATCACCGACCTGATCACGACGCCCGGCCTCATCAACCTCGACTTCGCCGACGTCAAGTCGGTCATGCAGGGGGCCGGCTCGGCCCTCATGGGCATCGGCTCGTCGAGAGGCGCCGACCGCGCGATCAAGGCCGCCGAACTCGCGGTCGCGAGTCCGCTGCTCGAGGCGTCGATCGACGGGGCGCACGGTGTGCTGCTCTCGATCCAGGGCGGCTCGAACCTCGGCATCTTCGAGATCAACGACGCCGCCCGCCTCGTGCAGGAGGCCGTGCACCCCGAGGCGAACATCATCTTCGGCGCCGTCATCGACGACACCCTCGGCGACGAGGTGCGCGTGACCGTCATCGCCGCCGGCTTCGACGGCGGTGAGCCCAATGCCAAGCCCGTCGAGGCGCGCCGCTCGAACTTCGTGCCGGCGGCGGCCGCGGCGGTCGGCGTGCCGGTCGCGGCCGGCGGGGCGGCCCTCGGCGAGTCGCTGAGCGATGAAGCGGCCGACGTCATCGCGGAGATCGACATCGACGAACTCGTGGAGACCGCCAATTGGGGCGAGGCGTCGACGTCGACCGCCGACCAGATCGTGACCGACCCGGCATTCGACGACGGAGACGACGACCTCGACATCCCCGACTTCCTGAAGTGAGCGGAGCTTCTCGAGTGCGCGCGGCACGGACGGGCCGGGGGCGAGCCTTGTGAGCGGGCTCGGTTTCCGGCTCGCCGCCGTGCAGGCGGCGATCTCGGACGCCGCGGCCGACGCCGGCCGCGAGGCATCCGAGATCACGACCATCGTGGTCACGAAGTTCCAGCCCGCCTCGCTCGTGCGCGATCTCGCGACCCTCGGCGTGCGCGACGTGGGGGAGAACCGCCACCAGGAGGCTCAGGCGAAGGCCGCCGAGCTCGCGGAGCTCGGCCTGCACTGGCACTTCATCGGCCAGCTGCAGAGCAAGAAGGCACGGCAGGTCCGCACCTACGCGTCGGCCATACACTCGATCGACCGGCGTGCGCTCGTCGACGTGCTGCGCTCCGACGAGACCTCCGTCGACTGCTTCGTGCAGGTGAACCTCACGGATGATCCGGGCCGCGGCGGCGTCGCCCCGGCGGAGCTCGAGGCGCTCGTCGAGCACGTGCTCGAGACCCCCGGCCTCGTGCTGCGCGGGTTGATGGCGGTGGCGCCGCTCGACGAGCCGGCACGGCCCGCCTTCGCCCGCGTCCGCGAGCTCTCCGAGCGCGTCGTGCGCCTCGCGCCCGACGCGACCGACCTGTCCATGGGGATGAGCCACGATTTCCGCGACGCGATCTTGGAGGGTGCGACACACCTCCGGATCGGAACGGCAATCACCGGGAACCGGCCGGCCGCCGGTTAGCCTCGAAGAGACGGAACACAGACGGAGGCATCGATGTCGAACCCGCTCAAGAAGACCATGGTCTACCTCGGACTCGCCGATGAGGAGCTCGAGCAGGAGGCGCCGCACGCCGCCGCCTCGCCGGGCCCCGCAGCTGCGGCTCCCGCCCCGGTCGTCCACGCGGCGCCCGCACCGGCGCCGAAGATCGGGGCTGCAGTCACGCCGCTCCGTAAGCACCACGTACAGCCGAGCACCCCGCAGGTGGAGATGAACGAGATCCTGACCGTGCACCCGCGCCAGTACCGTGACGCGCAGGTGATCGCCGAGTCCTTCCGCGAGGGAGTCCCCGTGATCATCAACCTCTCGCAGATGTCCGACGGTGACGCCCGTCGGCTCATCGACTTCGCCAGCGGCCTCTCGCAGGGTCTCTACGGCAAGATCGAGCGCGTCACGAGCAAGGTGTTCCTGCTGTCGCCGTCGCACGTCGTCGTCTCGGGCGAGAGCGGCGACGCCGAGGGCGACGTCGACGCGTCGTTCTTCACGCACGCGTAGCCGTCGGTGGGCGCGCTCTCGATCGTCTGGAACGTCCTCTACGCACTGCTGCTCATCTACTTCTTCGTGATGTGGGGGCGGTTCGTGCTCGATCTCGTGCGGACGTTCAACCGCTCCTGGCGGCCACGCGGGTTCTGGCTCGTGGTGGTCGAGGCCGTGTATTCCGTCACCGATCCGCCGGTCAGGTTCTTCCGCCGTGTCATCCCGCCGATCCGCATCGGCCAGGTCGCACTCGATCTCGGGTGGAGCCTGGCCATGCTGGTCGTCATCGTCGCCATGACCGTCGTGTCGTGGCTGGCCGCGGCGTCCGCCGTCGGCTGAGCATCTCCTGCGAGCGTGACCGGTGAAGTCGAACGCGGCTCACGACTCGCAGTCGGTGTTTGCTACCGTTAGCAGAACGTGATCGAACCGTTCGACAGATTTGAGGGTGGGAAGCCATGGCGCTAACTCCGGAAGATGTGGTCAACAAGCGCTTCCAGGCGACGAAGTTCCGGGAGGGCTACGACCAGGACGAGGTCGACGACTTCCTCGATGAGGTGGTCGTCGAGCTGCGCCGGCTGAACCAGGAGAACGACGAGCTTCGCCAGCGCGTCGCCGCCGCCGAGGCTCGCGCCGCCGAGGCCGCGAGTGCCCCGGCCCCGGCCGCTCCCGCGCCCGCCGCCGTCTACACGGAGCCCGCCGCACCGCCGCCCACGGTCGCCGTGCCGACGCAGCCGGCAGCGCCGCAGTCCGAGCTCGACGAGCAGACGTCGACGACGAACCTGCTCCAGCTCGCCCGCCGCCTCCACGAGGAGCACGTGCGCGAGGGCATCGAGAAGCGCGATGCGCTCATCGCCGAGGGTCA
This sequence comes from Agromyces sp. NPDC055658, assembly GCF_053618155.1. Classification (NCBI taxonomy): domain Bacteria; kingdom Bacillati; phylum Actinomycetota; class Actinomycetes; order Micrococcales; family Microbacteriaceae; genus Agromyces; species Agromyces sp. NPDC055658. The sequence continues at coordinate 29,228 of NZ_JBSHHD010000020.1, forward strand.
CGCGACCGCGGCGCGCGTCGTCGCCGAGGCCGAAGCCAAGCAGCGTCAGCAGATGGGCATCCTCGACCAGGAGCGCGTGGCGCTCGAGAAGCGCGTCGACGAGCTGCGCACGTTCGAACGCGACTACCGCGCCAAGCTGAAGAGCTACATCGAGGGTCAGCTGCGCGAGCTCGACACCGCCGCCCCGGTGCAGGTGTCGGGCAACCAGGGCTTCTCGGCCCCCGCCGAGCAGCCTGCTCCGACCTTCCAGGGCTTTGGCGGCTGAGCGGGCCGCGAAGGTCGGCACCACCACCGCCCTGCTGGTCCTGGCCGGCGCCGCACTCGCGGCGTACGGCGTCGACCAGCTGAGCAAGTTCCTCGTCGTCTCGAACCTCACCGAAGGCGAGGTCGTGCCGGTGCTGGGCTCCGTGCTCCAGTGGCAGTTCGTGCGGAACCCCGGCGCGGCGTTCTCGCTCGCGAGCGGCATGACCTGGATCTTCACGATCCTCGCCGCGACCGTCATCACGTTCATCATCTGGTTCTCCCGCCGTATCCGCTCCGTCGCGTGGGCGCTCGTGTTCGGGCTCCTGCTCGGCGGGGTGCTCGGCAACCTGACCGACCGGCTCTTCCGAGAGCCGAGCTTCGGGCTCGGGCACGTGATCGACTTCATCTCGACGCCATGGCTGCTGCCGGCGATCTACAACGTCGCCGACATGGCGATCGTGTCGAGCATGGTGCTGTTCATGATCCTCACCATCCGCGGTGTCGGGCTCGACGGCACGCGCGAGACGCGCGCGCCGAAGACCGACCGGGCGGATGCCTCCGCAACGACCGCGCTCGACGGCGACGCTCCGTCGGGCGAGACCACGGCCGCGGGCGACGCCGACGGGCCGCGTGCGGCCGCCGTCGCCGAGGCCTGATGGAACATCGCTCGCTGCCCGTGCCCGACGGGCTCGACGCCACGAGGGTCGACGCCGGCCTCGCGAAGCTGCTCGGCTTCTCCCGCACGCTGGCGGCGGAGATCGCGGAGTCCGGCGGCGTGCTCCTCGACGGCGCCGTCGTCGGCAAGTCCGATCGCCTGCGCGCCGGCAGCTGGCTCGAGGTGAGCTGGGAGCCGCCGCGCACCCTCGCCGTCGAACCGATCGCGGTTCCCGAGCTCGGCATCGTGCACGACGACGACGATCTCGTCGTCGTCGACAAGCCGGCGGGCGTCGCCGCGCACCCCTCGCTCGGCTGGAACGGCCCGACGGTCGTCGGCGCGCTGGCCGCGGCCGGGTTCCGCATCTCGACGTCGGGCGCGCCCGAACGACAGGGTGTGGTGCACCGGCTCGATGCCGGGACGAGCGGCCTCATGGTCGTGGCGAAGTCCGAGCGTGCCTACATGGAGCTCAAGCGGCAGTTCCACGACCGCGAGGTCGAGAAGATCTACCACACGGTCGTGCAGGGGCACCCCGACCCGCTCGCCGGCACGATCGACGCGCCGGTCGGGCGTCACCCGCGGTCGGAGTGGAAGTTCGCCGTGACCGCCGACGGCAAGCACGCCGTCACGCACTACGAGACGATCGAGGCGTTCCCGTACGCGTCGCTCCTCGAGGTGCACCTCGAGACCGGCCGAACGCACCAGATCCGCGTGCACATGGCGGCGCAGCGCCACCCCTGCGCGGGCGACTCGATGTACGGTGCCGACCCGACGCTCTCGGCACGTCTCGGACTCACGCGGCAGTGGCTGCACGCGCACGAGCTCTCGCTCACGCACCCGGGCACGGGGGAGTGGACGACGTTTTCCTCTGCCTACCCGGCCGACCTCGCTCACGCGCTCGACGTGCTCCGCGGCGACTGACCTCCGACCCGCGAACGACACGCCGACGAGCGTCACCGGGTCGCCGTACACTCGAAGCACCGACCCAGATCCACCCCGATGAGGAGCCCCGTGGCCGCCGATTCATTCGTCCATCTGCACGTGCATTCCGAGTACTCGATGCTCGACGGCGCAGCTCGAGTGGGTGAGCTGATCAAGGCGGCCCAGGGGTACGAGATGCCGGCGGTGGCGGTCACCGACCACGGCAACGTGTTCGGCGCCTACGACTTCTGGAAGCAGGCGACCGACGCCGGCATCAAGCCGATCATCGGCACCGAGGCGTACCTGACGCCCGGCACCCATCGCAGCGACAAGACCCGCATCCGTTGGGGCAACGGCGGCGGCGACGACGTCTCCGGCTCGGGCGCCTACACGCACATGACCCTCCTGTCGGAGACGACCGAGGGCATGCACAACCTCTTCCGCCTCTCGAGCCGCGCGTCGATCGAGGGGTACTACTTCAAGCCGCGCATGGACCGCGAGCTCCTGCAGACCTACTCGAAGGGGCTCATCGCGACGACCGGCTGCCCCTCCGGCGAGGTGCAGACGCGCCTCAGGCTCGGACAGTACGACGAGGCGGTCAAGGCGGCGGCCGAGTTCCGCGACATCTTCGGGGCCGACAACTTCTTCTGCGAGATCATGGACCACGGCCTCGGCATCGAGAAGCGAATCATGACCGACCTGCTGCGCCTCGCGAAAGACCTGGGCCTGCCGCTCGTCGCGACGAACGACCTCCATTACACGCATGCGCACGACGCCAAGAGCCACGCGGCGCTGCTGTGCGTGCAGTCGGGCTCGACGCTCGACGACCCCAACCGGTTCAAGTTCGACGCCGACGACTTCTACCTGAAGACCGCGGCCGAGATGCGACAGATCTTCCGCGACCACCCCGAGGCGTGCGACAACACGCTCGCGATCGCCGAGCGCTGCGACGTGCAGTTCAACACGAGCGCGAACTACATGCCGCGATTCCCGGTGCCCGAGGGCGAGAACGAAGAGAGCTGGTTCGTGAAGGAGGTCGAGAAGGGCCTCCACCTCCGGTACCCGAACGGCATCCCGGCCGACGTGCGCAAGCAGGCCGACTACGAGGTCGGCGTCATCAGCCAGATGGGTTTCCCGGGCTACTTCCTCGTCGTCGCCGACTTCATCAACTGGTCGAAGGAGCACGGCATCCGGGTCGGACCGGGCCGAGGGTCGGGCGCAGGTTCGATGGCGGCCTACGCGATGAAGATCACCGACCTCGACCCGCTGCAGCACGGTCTCATCTTCGAGCGCTTCCTGAACCCCGACCGCGTCTCGATGCCCGACTTCGACGTCGACTTCGACGAGCGTCGTCGCGGCGAGGTCATCAAGTACGTGACCGAGAAGTACGGCGAAGAGCGGGTCGCGCAGATCGTCACGTACGGCACGATCAAGGCGAAGCAGGCGCTGAAGGACTCGGGGCGCGTGCTCGGCTTCCCGTTCTCGATGGGCGAGAAGCTCACGAAGGCGATGCCGCCCGCGGTCATGGGCAAGGACATTCCGCTCACCGGCATCTTCGACAAGAACCACCCGCGCTACAAAGAGGCGGGCGACATCCGCGCGATCGTCGAGACCGACCCCGAGGCCAAGACCGTCTTCGAGACGGCGCTCGGCATCGAGAACCTGAAGCGCCAGTGGGGCGTGCACGCGGCCGGCGTGATCATGTCGAGCGACCCGCTCATCGACATCATCCCGATCATGAAGCGCGAGCAGGACGGGCAGATCGTCACGCAGTTCGACTACCCGGCGTGCGAGTCGCTCGGCCTCATCAAGATGGACTTCCTGGGGCTGCGCAACCTCACGATCATCGACGACGCGCTCGACAACATCGAGGCGAACCGCGGCTTCCGGCCGGTGCTCGAAGACCTCGCCCTCGACGACTCCGAGGCCTACGCCCTCCTCTCGCGGGGCGACACGCTCGGGGTGTTCCAGCTCGACGGCGGGCCGATGCGCTCGCTCCTGCGCCTCATGAAGCCCGACAACTTCGAGGACATCTCCGCCGTCATCGCGCTCTACCGCCCAGGCCCTATGGGAGCGAACTCGCACACGAACTACGCGCTGCGCAAGAACGGCCTGCAGGAGATCACGCCGATCCACCCCGAGTTCGCCGAGTCGCTGAAGGACATCCTCGACACGAGCTACGGCCTCATCATCTACCAGGAACAGGTGATGGCGATCGCCCAGCGGGTCGCCGGGTTCTCGCTCGGCCAGGCCGACATCCTTCGGCGCGCGATGGGCAAGAAGAAGAAGTCCGAGCTCGACAAGCAGTACGAGGGCTTCTCGGCGGGCATGAAGTCGAACGGGTACTCCGATGAGGCGATCGGCAAGCTGTGGGAGATCCTGCTGCCGTTCTCCGACTACGCGTTCAACAAGGCCCACTCGGCGGCGTACGGCGTGCTCAGCTACTGGACGGCGTACCTCAAGGCCCACTTCCCGGCCGAGTACATGGCGGCCCTCCTCACGAGCGTCGGCGACGCCCGCGACAAGCTCGCCCTCTACCTCAACGAGTGCCGCCGCATGGGCATCAAGGTGCTCCCGCCCGACGTGAACGAATCGATCGGATTCTTCGCCGCCGTCGGCGACGACATCCGCTTCGGCCTCGGTGCGGTGCGCAACGTCGGCTTCAACGTCGTCGACGCGATCCGCGGCGCCCGTGAGAAGGAGGGGCGGTTCGAGTCGTTCCACGACTTCCTGAAGAAGGTGCCGATCCCCGTCGCGAACAAGCGCACGGTCGAGTCGCTCGTGAAGGCGGGGGCCTTCGATTCGCTCGGCCACACGCGTCGCTCGCTCGTCGAGATCCACGAGGGCGCCGTCGAGTCGGCCGTGAAGGAGAAGCGCGCCGAGGAGAACGGCGACGTCGGGTTCGACTTCGACAGCCTCTTCGACGAGCACGAGAAGGAGGCCGCGCCCTCGCTGGTCCCCGACCGGCCCGAATGGACGAAGAAGGACAAGCTCGCCTTCGAGCGCGAGATGCTCGGGCTCTACGTGTCCGACCACCCGCTGGCCGGCCTCGAGGTGCCGCTCGCCAAGCACGCCTCGACGACGATCACCGACCTCATGGGATCCGACTCCACGCAGGACGGCGACACGGTCACCGTCGCGGGCCTCGTCACGAGCGTGCAGCACCGTATCGCCAAGGCCTCGGGCAACCAGTACGGCATGATCCAGGTCGAGGACTTCTCGGGCGAGATCACCGTCATGTTCATGGGCAAGGCCTACCAGGAGTTCGCACCGGGCCTGCAGGCCGACACGATCGCCGTGGTGCGGGGCCGGGTCAGCATGCGCGACGACGGCATGAACCTGCACGCCTTCAGCGTCTTCACGCCCGACCTCGGCCAGGGCGAAGAGAGCGGCCCGGTCATGATCTCGCTGCCCGACCAGCGGGCGACGACCGAGACGATCACCGCCCTCGGTGAGGTGCTGAGCCGGCATCGAGGCGATACCGAGGTGCGGCTGAAGCTCGTGCGCGGGCGGTCCGCACGCGTCTTCGAGCTGCCGTACCCGGTGAACGTGAGCGCCGACTTCTACGGCGAGCTCAAGAGCCTGCTCGGCCCGAACTGCCTCGTGTGACGCCGGCCCGCCGGGCGGCGGGCGCCGCTCGGTAGGCTTGAGCCACCATGCTGCGAACGATCGACCTCCGCGCGACCCGCCCATCGACGAGCGAACTGCTCGCGCTCGTGCCCCGGGCGGCGACCGACGTGTCGGCCGCGCTCGAGCCCGCGCGCGCCCTCATCGAGGCCGTCCGAGCGCATGGCGAGTCGGCGCTCCTGGAGCAGGCCGAGCGCTTCGACCGGGTGACTCCGCCGTACGTGCGAGTGCCCGCCGACGAGCTCGCAGCTGCGCGCGACGGCCTCGCGCCCGAGATCCGGGCCGCGGCCGAACGCACGATCGAGCGGGTGCGCGCCGCGAGCTCCGCCCAGGTGCCCGCCGCCCGGCGCACCGAGCTCGGTGCGGGCGCCGTCATCGAGCAGCGCTGGCAACCGGTCGGCAGGGTCGGCCTGTACGTGCCGGGCGGCAAGGCCGTCTACCCTTCGAGCGTCGTCATGAACGTCGTGCCCGCACAGGCGGCCGGCGTCGCATCGATCGCGCTCGCCTCGCCGCCGCAGGCGGAGTTCGGCGGGCGCGTGCACCCGACGATCGCGGGCGTCGCCGCCCTGCTCGGCATCACCGAGGTCTACGCGATGGGCGGCGCCGGCGCGATCGGTGCCTTCGCGTACGGCGTGCCCGCCCTCGGGCTCGAGCCGGTGCAGCTCGTCACCGGGCCCGGCAACGTCTACGTCGCGGCGGCCAAGCGGGTCGTCCACGGGGTCACCGGCATCGACGCGGAAGCGGGACCGACCGACATCCTCGTCATCGCCGATGATGCGGCTGACGCCGATTTCGTGGCCGCCGACCTCATCAGCCAGGCGGAACACGACGAGCTCGCCGCTGCGGTGCTCGTGACCGATTCGCCCGCGTTCGCCGAGCGGGTGCTCGACCGGCTCGCGGCGCGATCGGCCGCGACGAAGCACGGCGACCGCGTGCACCAGTCGCTCACCGGCGCGCAGTCGGCGCTCGTCCTCGTCGACGACCTCGAGCAGGCGGCGGCGTTCGCGAACGCCTTCGGGCCCGAGCACCTCGAGATCCAGGTCCGCGACGCCGACGCCGTGCTCGCCCGCATCGAGAACGCGGGTGCGATCTTCATCGGCCCCTACTCGCCGGTGAGCCTCGGCGACTACGCCGCCGGCTCGAACCACGTGCTGCCGACCGGCGGTCAGGCCCGTTTCGCGGCGGGATTGTCGGCCGCGACCTTCCTGCGTCCGCAGCAGGTCGTGCGCTACGACGAGGCCGCGCTGCGCGAGGTCGCCCCGGTGATCGCCGCCCTCTCGACCGAGGAGGACCTGCCTGCTCACGGCGAGGCCGTGGCGGCGCGCTTCGACGCGGAGTGAGGCGCCCGCACGCCGCTAGGCTGGGGTCACCATGTACTGTCCCTTCTGCCGCCACCCCGATTCGCGCGTCATCGACTCCCGCACGAGCGACGACGGACTGTCGATCCGCCGCCGCAGGCAGTGCCCCGAGTGCGGGCGTCGGTTCTCGACGACCGAGACGGCGAGCCTCGTCGTCATGAAGCGCTCGGGTGTCGTCGAGCCGTTCAGCCGCGAGAAGGTCGTGCTCGGCGTCAAGAAGGCGTGCCAGGGTCGCCCGGTGACCGATTCCGACCTCGCGGTGCTCGCGCAGAAGGTCGAGGAGACGATCCGTTCGACCGGTGCGTCGCAGATCGAGGCGAACGACATCGGCCTCGCCATCCTTCCGCCGCTCCGCGAGCTCGACGAGGTGGCGTACCTGCGCTTCGCGAGCGTCTACCAGGCGTTCGAGTCGCTCGACGACTTCGAGGCGGCGATCGAGCAGTTGCGCGAGGAGCACGGCCGGTTGCCCGCCCGGCCGGTCGAGTGACGTCGCCGTGCCTCGCGACGGGTACCCTGAATCCGGCATGTATCGACTCCTCTTCTCCCTCTTCCTCACGAAGCTCGACCCCGAAGACGCGCACCACCTCGCGTTCAGCGTGATCCGGGGCCTGCCGACGCTCGGCCTCGGACGCCTCGTCGAGCGGTTCACCGCCCCCGACCCGTCACTCGCGGTCGAGACGCTCGGGCTCCGATTCCCGTCGCCGTTCGGCGTGGCCGCGGGTTTCGACAAGGACGCTCGCGCGGTCATCGGTCTCGGCCAGCTCGGCTTCGGGCATGTCGAGGTCGGCACGATCACGGCGATCGCGCAACCGGGCAACGAGCGGCCGCGCCTCTTCCGGCTGGTGAAGGACCGGGCGCTCATCAACCGCATGGGGTTCAACAACGGCGGGGCGGATGCTGCGGCCGGTCGCCTCTCGCGGCTGTCGCGCCGCTCGCACCGGCCCGTGCTCGGTGTCAACATCGGCAAGAGCCGGGTGACCGCCGTCGAGGACGCCGTGGGCGACTACGTGCGCAGCGCGAAGCTGCTCGCGCCGTACGCCGACTACCTCGTGGTCAACGTGAGCTCTCCGAACACACCCGGCCTCCGTGGGCTGCAGGAGCTCGACGCCCTCGCACCGCTCCTCGAGACCGTGCGCGAGGCCGCGGGAACCACCCCGCTCCTCGTGAAGATCGCGCCCGACCTCGCCGACTCGGAGGTGGAGCGCATCTGCGAGCTCGTCGTGCGACTCGGCCTCGACGGCATCATCGCCACGAACACGACGATCTCCCGCGAGGGGCTCACGACCGAGGCATCCGCGATCGAAGCCATCGGTGCCGGCGGCCTGTCGGGTGCCCCGCTCGCCGCCCGCTCGCTCGAGGTGCTGCGCGTCGTGCGCCGCAGCGTGCCCGACGACCTGTGCGTGATCTCGGTCGGCGGCGTCGAGACGGCCGCCGATGTGCAGGACCGGCTCGACGCAGGTGCGACGCTCGTGCAGGGGTACTCGGCCTTCATCTACCGCGGGCCCTTGTGGGCGCGGCAGGTCAACCGCGGACTCGCGTCGTTCCGGCGGTCTCGCGACCGGGCGGTCGCCCGCTAGCGCTCCGACCAGGTGTCCGCGACGAGCGGAGCGCTCAGACGACGCCGACCTCGGCGAGCCGATCGGCGATCGTCGAGCCGTCGCTCGCCGAGACCCAGGGCACGTCGGTGCCGTGCTCCTCGGCCTTGGTGCGTCCGCCGGCGAGCACGGCCTCACCGGTCGAGAGCCGGCGGATCGCGATCGCGGCGACGCGATCGGGATGCTCGGCGGCGAAGCGGGCGTAGAGCTCCTCGTCGTGCTGGCCGTCGTCGCCGATGAGCAGCCAGCGCACGTTCGGGAACTCCTCGGCGAGGCGACGGAGATTCTCGGCCTTGTGCTCGCGGCCGCTGCGGAACCAGCGATCGTGAGTCGGGCCCCAGTCGGTCAGGAGCAGCGGGCCGGCGGGGAACAGGTTGCGCGAGAGGAAGCGCGTGAGGGTGGGTGCGACGTTCCACGCGCCCGTCGACAGGTAGATGACGGGGGAACCGGGGTGCGAGCGGGCGAGCCGCTCGAACAGGACGGCCATGCCGGGCGTGGGGATGCGTGCGTGCTCGTCGAGCACGAACGTGTTCCAAGCGGCGACGAGCGGGCGGGGGAGCGCCGTCACCATGACGGTGTCGTCGACATCGGAGATGATGCCGAAGTCGACGTCGGGACCGACGATGCGGATCGGCGCCTCGACGGGCTCGGCGCCCTCGGTGCTGAGGGTGGCGCGGTGCCAGCCGGGCGCGAGCGACGCCGGCACGGTCGTGTCGACGACGCCGCCGCGGTCGGCGAGCACCTCGATGCGCTGGCCGCCGACGTCGATGACGACCGGAACGTCGCCGACCGGCACGCTCGTGAAGCTGCGCCAGCCCCGGATGCCCTGTTCGCCGCGCTTGCGGCGGCGCTTCGAGCGTTCGTCGGCGGCCACCGGCTTCGACAGCAGCACGCGGCAGAACACGCGCACCCATTCGGTCGAGCCGTATCCCGTGTACGGCACGACGGTCGGCACATGCCCGCGACGACGGGCGCCGCGGGAGCGCACGTCGTGGAACCAGTCCTCGATGCGCGCGGCGCGATGCCGGACCTGGCGCTCTCGAGAACCGTGCGGGGTGGGGGAGCTCGCCGGCATCCACTCAGTCTGTCATGCACGGGGGACACGTCGCGAAACGGCGGGTGCACGCCCGGGCGTTCGACGCCCGGTAGAGTGGTGCGAGCAACTGAGGAGGTTCCGTGCCGAACATCGACCTGATCCTCGGGGCCGATCCGAGCCGGAGGCGCTCGGTCCGCACCGAGCCGACGCAGCGTCGGTCCAGCCAGCGCCTCGACGCGCTGCTCGATGCTGCCGCCGAGATCGTCGACGAATCGGGGTTCGAGCGCCTGACGACCCAGATGGTCGCCGAGCGCGCAGGCGCCTCGATCGGCACGGTGTACCGCTACTTCCCCGACCGCGTCGCCGTGCTCTACGCGCTGCGCGAGCGCTCGGTGCACCGGTTCCGCGAGCGGGTCGCCGACGAGATGGCGCGCACGACGCTCGAGTCGTGGTGGACGGTCGTCGACGTCGCGCTCGACGTCAGCGCCAAGATGTACGCCGGCGAGCCCGGGTTCAGCGTCGTGCACGCCGCGCAGCGCGAGCTCGCCGAAGGCGATGTCGAGCCCGAGTTCGCGCACCGCATGGCCCGGCTCATCGAGGCCGAGTTCGGCGGCGAGGGCGACCAGGCGGAGCTGCGGTTCCGCCTCGGGGTGGCGATGGAGATCGGCGACGCCCTCATCAGCCGTGCGTACGAGCGATCGGTCGACGGCGACGAGCGGTACCTCGCCGAGGCGAAGCGTCTCGTGCACGACTACCTCGCCGAGCACCTCGGACGGGCCCTCTCCGCGTCCACAGCCGCCTGACGACTCGCGGGGCGCCCCGTTGCGCTCCGGGCGCGATCGGTGTTTGGCTTGAAGCTGCACATGGCAGCGAACGCCGACGACGGGATTGAGCCAGCATGATCGAGTTCCGCGGCGTGTCCAAGCGCTTCCCCGACGGCACGCTCGCCGTCTCGGACGTCGACATCGTCATTCCGCCGCGCAAGACGACGGTGCTGGTCGGCTCGTCGGGGTCGGGCAAGACCACGCTCCTGCGCATGATCAACCGCATGGTCGACCCGACCGGCGGCCAGGTGCTCATCGACGGCACGGATGTCGCGACCGTCGATCCGGTCGTGCTGCGACGCGGCATCGGCTACGTCATGCAGAACTCCGGGCTGCTGCCGCATCGCAAGGTGATCGACAACGTGGCGACCGTGCCGCTCCTCCGCGGCGTCCGCAAGCGCGAGGCGCACGCGCGGGCGCTCGAACTGCTCGACACCGTCGGCCTCGACCGTTCGCTCGCCGACAAGTACCCGAGCCAGCTCTCGGGCGGTCAGCAGCAGCGCGTCGGCGTCGCCCGCGGGCTCGCGGTCGACCCGAACATCCTCCTCATGGACGAACCGTTCGGAGCGGTCGACCCGATCGTCCGTTCGGAGCTGCAGCAGGAACTGCTCCGCCTGCAGGGCGAACTGGGCAAGACGGTCGTGTTCGTCACCCACGACATCGACGAGGCCTTCCTCCTCGGCGACCAGGTCGTGATCATGCAGCAGGGCGGACACATCTCGCAGGCCGCGTCACCCGCGGAGATCCTCGCGAACCCGGCCGACGACTTCGTCGCCGACTTCGTCGGGGCGAACCGGGGCAAGCGCGTGCTGCACGTGACCGAGGTCGACGGTCGGCGCGTGGTCGTCGACGACGACGGGCGTGCGGCGGGAGTGCTCGCCTCGTGAAGTGGCTCTGGTCGAACCTCGACCTGGTCGGCGAGCTCACCCTCGTGCACCTGGCATTGTCGGTGCCCGCGATCATACTGAGCTTCGTGATCTCCGTTCCGATCGGCTGGGTCGCGCACCGGTACCGGTGGTCGCGCGGCGTGCTGCTGTCGCTGTGCGGCCTGCTGTACGCGATCCCGTCGCTCGCGCTGCTCATCGCGCTGCCGATCTTCACCGGGCAGCGCACGACCTCGCCGATCAACCTCGTCGTCGCGCTGACCCTCTACGGCATCGCCGTGATCGTTCGCACCGCGGCCGACGCCTTCGATGCCGTCGAGCCAGACGTCCGCCAGTCCGCCACCGCGATCGGGTACGCGTCGTTCAGCCGGTTCTGGGGCGTCGAACTCCCGCTCGCGGGTCCCGTGCTGCTCTCCGGCATCCGGGTCGTCATCGTGAGCACGGTGAGCCTCGCGACGATCGGCGCCGTCACCGGCGTGCAGAGCCTCGGCAGTCTGTTCACCGACGGTCTGCAACGCGGGATCCAGGCCGAGATCATCACCGGCATCGTCGTCACGATGGCTCTCGCCATCGGGCTCGACTGGGCGAGTGTGGCCATCGGGCGCCTGGTCATGCCCTGGTGGCGGCCGAGCCGGGCGCAACGACGCCGCAGCCTCGAGCGGGTCGAGCAGGTGGACGCCTCGTGAACCTCCTGCTCGAAGCGGTTGCCTGGATCCTCGACCCCGCCCACTGGACGGGCCCCGGGAGCATTCCCGAGCGGATCGCGCAGCACCTCGTGATCTCGGCGATCGTGCTCGTCATCGCGGCACTCATCGCGCTTCCGCTCGGCGGGCTCGTGGGGCACACCGGTCGCGGCCGCGAACTCGCCGTGATGGTCTCCGGCGGCCTGCGCGCGTTGCCGACGCTCGGTCTGCTGACGCTCGTCGGGCTGTGGCTCGGCATCGGGCTCTCCGCTCCGATCATCGCGCTCGTCGTGCTGGCGCTGCCGCCATTGCTCGCCGGGGCCTACTCGGGTTTCGAGAGCGTCGATCGCCGAACCGTCGATGCCGCACGCGCGATGGGCATGCGCGAGCGCCAGGTCGTGAGCAAGGTCGAGGTGCCGCTCGGCATGCCGATCATCGTCGGCGGCGTCCGATCGGCCACGCTGCAGATCGTCGCGACGGCGACGCTCGCCGCATACATCGCGAACTTCGGGCTCGGCCGCTTCATCTTCGAGGGTCTCAAGACGCGCGACTACGCCGAGATGCTCGGCGGCTCGATCCTCGTCATCCTCCTCGCACTCGTCGTCGACGGGTGCTTCGCCATCATCCAGCGGGTCGTCGTACCCGCCGGCGTGCGGGCCGCCCGCACGCGCGAACCTCGCTCACGACCGACCCGGTCGCGAGCGACCGTGGGGCAACCCATCCAGGAAGGGAACCAGTCATGATCACAGCAGGAAAAGGCCGGCTCGTCGCACTCGCGGCGGTCGCGGTCGGGGCGACAGTGGCCCTGGCAGGGTGTGCATCGAGCGATCCGCTCGACAGCGGATCGGGCGAGACCGACGGCGGCGGCGAGACGCTCGTCGTCGGGTCGCAGGACTACTACTCGAACGAGATCATCGCCGAGCTCTACGCGCAGGCGCTCGAAGCCAACGGGTTCACCGTCGAGCTGCAGCCGCGCATCGGCCAGCGCGAGGTCTACATGCCCGAGATCGAGAGCGGGAGCATCGACGTCTTCCCCGAGTACACGGGCAACCTGCTCCAGTACTACGTCCCCGACACCACGGCGACGACGGCCGACGACGTGTACGCCGAGCTCGAGACCTCGCTGCCCGAGGGGCTGCGCGTCCTCGACCAGTCGCCCGCGACCGACCAGGACTCGTACAACGTGACCAAGGAGTTCTCCGAGCAGAACGACGTCACGAGCCTCGCCGACCTCGCGAAGGTGACCACGCCGCTGACGCTCGGCGGCAACTCGGAGCTCGCGACCCGGCCGTACGGGCCGGAGGGGCTGAAGTCGGTCTACGGCGTCGACGTCGCGTTCACGCCGATCGAGGACTCGGGCGGGCCGCTGACGCTGAAGGCCCTGCAGGACGGCGACGTGCAGCTCGTCAACATCTTCAGTGCGAACCCCGCGATCGCGACGAGCGACCTCGTGACCCTCGAAGACCCCGAGGGCCTGTTCCTCGCGTCGAACGTCGTGCCCGTCGTCAGCGAGAAGGTCGACGACAAGGCCGCCGAGGTCATCAACACGGTGAGCGCGGCACTGACCGCCGACGAGCTCGTCGCCCTCAACGCGAAGAGCGTCGACGACCAGGAGTCGGCCGAGCAGATCGCGAGCGACTGGCTCGCCGAGCAGTCGCTCTTCTGAATACCGGCGGCTGCGACCGCCGTCAGCGGTCGGAGCCGAGACGCGAGGGGCCGGGTGTCGAGGCATCCGGCCCCTCGCCGTCGGCACGGTCGTCGTGCGTCCGGCGGTCAGGGGCGAACGCGGTCGGAGCCACCGGCGCGGTGTCGAGTGCCCCGGAGTCGTCGGACGCCTCCGCCGCCTCCATGTGCTTCGCCTCCGAGCGGACGATGAGCTTCTTCGCGAGCCACACGAGCGCCAGGAAGACGACGATGACGCCGACGAAGAGGTAGCCCGCCCAGTGCAGCTGGCGGCTCAGCTCCCGGTAGCTGCCGGCGGCGAGCCATCCGACGGTGACATAGGCGAACGCCCACAGGACGCACGCCGGAAGCGTCCATGCGATGAAGCGGCGGTAGCGCATCGTGCTCATGCCCACGGTCAGCGGGATGAGCGAGTGCAGGATCGGCAGGAACCGCGAGATGAAGATCGCCGGCCCGCCTCGACGGTCGAGGTAGCGCTGTGCGCGATGCCAGTGGTCCTCGCCGATGCGCCGGCCGAGGCGCGAGTGCAGCAGGTGCGGGCCGAACCAGTGGCCGATGCCGAAGCCGATGCTCTCGCCGATGAGTGCGCCGATGATCACGGCGAACGCGAGCGCGAAGTACTGCGCGAGGTCCTCGACCCCCGTCGCGGCGACGAGCACGATGGTGTCGCCGGGCACCACCAGGCCGATCAACACGCTCGTCTCGAGCATGATCCCGACTCCCGCGAGGAGCGTCCTGACGACGGGGTCGACCGATTGCACGGTGTTCAGGATCCAGTCGAGGATCTCGTTCATCGTTCGAGCGTATCGATCGCGGCGTGCGCGCGCGTCAGACCGGCGTCGTATTCGTCAGGACGTGGGCGTACGCCAGTAGGGGGATCGCGACGAGCGCGATCGAGGCCGCGACCACGAGCGGCCGTGAGGGTGCGGGCACTGCACGACGGGGTGCGGGGCCGCCGCGACCGTCGCGGGCCGGGGTCGTGCCGTCGAGCCTCGCGAGACGCGCCTCGAGCATGTCGGCGTCGGCGATGACGCCGTCGTCGCCGAGCCCGGCCGGGCCCGCATCGGCGCCGACGACGAGCATGGCGCCGCGCAGCGCGTCGTCGCCGGCGACGCGGCGTGCCCGGTCATCGGCGAGCATCTCCGCGAGGAGGATCACGGCGCGCTCCGAGCGGTTCGCGATCGGGAACCACGGCAGTGCGCTGTGCCAAGCGCGGAAGGCGAGCAGCACGAGGTGATGGAGCTGGTCGAGGTGGGCGCGCTCGTGCGCGATCACCGCGGCGAGCTCGGCCGGGCTCAGCGCGTCGACGAGACCGTCGGTCAGCACGGTCGCCGTGCGGATGCCGGGCACGCAGTAGGCGAGCGGGGTCGGGTGCGCGAGCACGCGGGTGCTGGGTTGGCCCGGCATCGGGTCGCCGAGCAGGGCGATGAGCTGGTGCTGGCGCCGTCGCTCGCGTTCGGCGCGAACAGCGGTGAGGGCGAGGTTCAGCGCGAGGTGCAGGGCGAGACCGGCGGCGAGCGTGATGGCGGCGAGCTCGAGCACGTCGAACTCCGGCGGGATCGGGCCGGTGAGGAGCACGGGTACGAGGGCGTTCCAGGCGCCGACGAGCGAGCCGGCGGGCGCCGCGCCGTAGACGAGGAGGCAGCCGATCATCGAGAGTCCGCCGGCGATCGCGATCGACTGCCAGAGCACGAGGGCGGCAGCCGGCGATCGCGACGGCCAGGCGGCGCGCGAGAGCGCGACCGGGATCGGCCAGGCCAGCGCGAAGGCGAGCACGCCGAGCACCGCGGCGACGGCGAGCATCGTCAGTGGTGCGCGAGCTCGTCGAGGAGCCGGCGGAGCGTCGCGGCCTCGCCGTCGCTCACCGTGCCGACGAAGCGGGCGAGGGCGGCGTCACGGTCGCTCGCGCGATCGAGCACCTCGTGCATGAGCTCCGCCGTGTGCTCTTCTCGGGAGAGCAGCGCCTGGTAGTGGTGCGGACGGCGCTCGCGCGTGCGGCTCACGAAGCCCTTGCGCTCGAGCCGCGAGAGCACCGTCAGCACGGTCGTGGTCGCCACCGTGCGGCCGGAATCGCCGCCGCGCACGGCCAGCGCGTCGCGCAGCTCATTCGCCGTGAGCGCGACGTCGCTCGACCAGAGCACCTCCATCACGGAGCGCTCGAGATCTCCGAGACTCGCCATGCTTCCAGAGTACCGCCGTCGGCGGGATTGTTCTACGCTGTGTAGAAGCAAAGTTTTACGCTTTGTAGAAGAATCTCACCGAGATGTTCGGACTCCGCGAAAGGGGTATCCGTGAACGAGCTGCTCGATCCGTTGCTGCTCGCCCGATGGCAGTTCGGGTTGACCACCGTCTATCACTTCCTGTTCGTACCGATCACGATCGGTCTCGCGACGACGGTCGCGATCTTCCAGACCGCGTGGTACCGCACGGGCAAGACCCAGTACCTGCAGGTGACCCGGTTCTTCGGGTCGATCTTCCTCATCAACTTCGCCATGGGCGTCGTGACGGGCATCGTGCAGGAGTTCCAGTTCGGCATGAACTGGTCGGAGTACTCGCGGTTCGTCGGCGATGTCTTCGGCGCACCGCTCGCCCTCGAGGGCCTGCTCGCGTTCTTCTTCGAGGCGACGTTCATCGGCCTCTGGATCTTCGGCTGGGACAAACTGCCCCGCGGCATCCACCTCGCCACCATCTGGTGCACCGCGGTCGGCACGATCGTCTCGGCCTACTTCATCATCGCCGCGAACGCCTTCATGCAGAACCCGGTCGGGTACGAGATGAACGCCGAGAAGGGCCGCGCGGAACTCGTCGACATCTGGGCGCTCCTGACGAACCCCGTCGCCCTCGCCGCGTTCCCGCACACGATCGCCGCGAGCTTCATGGTCGCGGCCGGCCTCATCATCAGCGCGAGCGCGTGGCACCTCGCGCGCAACCAGCACCTCGACTCGATGCGCCCGGCCCTGAAGTTCGGCCTGTGGCTCATGGTCGGCTCGGGGATCCTGACGACCCTCTTCGGCGACCAGCTGAGCCTCGCGATGGTCGCGACCCAGCCGATGAAGATGGCGGCCGCCGAAGCCACCTACGACATGGTCTGCGGGGCCGACGCGTCGTTCTCGCTGTTCACGCTCGGCACCCCCGACGGCACGACCGAGCTCTTCTCGATCCGGGTGCCCTACCTGCTCTCTCTGCTGTCGACGCACACCTTCGACGGCTGCGTCGAAGGCATCAACGACCTGCAGGCCGACTACCAAGCCCTCTACGGCCCCGGCGACTACGCGCCGATCATCTGGGTCACGTACTGGGCGTTCCGCTGGATGATCGGCCTCGGCATGCTGCACGTGCTCGTCGCGGTCGTCGGCCTGTGGCTCACCCGCAAGGGCCGGATGCCTCGGCAGAAGTGGGTCTGGAAGATCGCGATCTGGAGCTTCCCGCTCTCGCTCGCCGCGATGATCGTCGGCTGGATCTTCACCGAGATGGGTCGCCAACCCTGGATCGTGTTCAGCCTGCTGCCGACCGAGTCGGCGGTCTCGCCGAACGTCACCGGGCTCGACGTCCTCATCTCGCTCGTCGCGTTCACGCTCATCTACGGCGCGCTCGCGGTCGTCGAGGTGCGGCTCGTGATCCGCGCCATCAAGCAGGGGCCGCCCGAGATCGGCGAGCCCGACCCCGAATCGGGCCGCGTCGAGCCCGCCGCAACGGTCTACTGAGGAGACGGACATGGATCTCTCAACGCTCTGGTTCTGGATCGTGGCCTTCCTCTTCGTCGGCTACTTCGTGCTCGACGGCTTCGACTTCGGCATCGGCATGTCGCTGCCGTTCCTCGGCAGGGACGACACCGACCGACGGGTGCTCATCAACACCATCGGCCCGGTCTGGGACCTCAACGAGACGTGGGTCATCGTCGCCGGGGCATCCCTGTTCGCCGCCTTCCCCGAGTGGTACGCGACCCTGTTCTCGGGGTTCTACCTGGCGCTCCTGCTCATCCTGCTCGCGCTCATCGCCCGCGGCGTCTCGTTCGAGTACCGCCACCAGCGCCCCGAGTCGAAGTGGAAGGCCTGGTTCGACGGCATGATCGTCGTCGGCTCCGCGGTGCCGGCGCTGCTCTGGGGTGTGGCCTTCGCGAACATCGTGCAGGGCGTGCCGCTCGATGCCGACCACAACTACACGGGCACGCTGTTCGACCTGCTGAACCCGTACGCCCTGCTCGGCGGGCTCACGACGCTCCTCCTGTTCTTCACGCACGGGGTGGTGTTCGCCTCGCTCAAGACCGAGGGCGACCTGCGCGCGCGTGCGCGCAGGCTCGCCACGCGCGCGGGCGTCGTCACGATCGTCGTCGCGGCCGCCTTCCTGCTGTGGACCGGGCTCGCGTTCGGCACTCCCTGGTTCTGGATCCTGGCGGGGATCGCGGCCGTCGCGCTCGTCGGCGGCTGGATCGCGAACCTGCGAGGTGCCGAAGGAGTCGCGTTCGCGCTGCTCGCGATCACCGTCGCCGCCGCAGTGCTCGCGCTGTTCGCGTCGCTCTTCCCCGACGTGATGCCCGCGTCGAACGATCCGGCGAACAGCCTGACGATCGAGAACGCCTCGTCGACGCCGTACACGCTCACGGTCATGAGCTGGGTGGCGCTGATCTTCCTGCCGCTCGTGCTCGCCTACCAGGCGTGGACGTACTGGATCTTCCGCAAGCGGGTGAGCCGCGCGCACGTCGAGGCGGCCGCCCACTGACGAGGACGATGCAGGCGTGAAACCACTCGACCCCAGGCTCGTCAGGCGCTCGCGCGCCGCCCGCGGCTTCCTCGTCGCGGGCGGGGCGCTCGCCGTCGTGCAGGCCGCCGCGACCATCGCGATCGCCTGGGCGATCGCCGGGCTCGTCTCCGGGCTCATCGACGGAATGCCGATCGACGAGGTGCGCCTCCTCCTCGCACTGCTCGTCTGCGGTGCGACGGTGCGCGCCCTGGGCGCGTGGGGATGGGAGGTGGTCGGCTCGAGCGGTGCGATGCGCGTGAAGGGCGAACTCCGGTCCGACCTGCTGGCCGCCCTCGAGCGGCGCCCCGCGGGCATCGCCGGATTCCCCACGGCACGGATCGCGACGCTGCTGGGCCCTGGCGTCGACGCGCTCGACGACTACTTCGGCCGCTACCTCCCGCAACTCGTCCTCACCGTGGTCGCGACCCCGGCGTGCATCGCCGCGGCGTGGATCGCCGACCCGCTGTCGGGGCTCGTGCTCGTCATCGTGCTGCCGCTCACCCCCGTGTTCATGGCGCTCATCGGCATGGCGACCGAGCGTGTGCAGCGACGCCAGTGGGACAGCCTGTCGACGCTGTCACGGGGCTTCCTCGAAGTCGTCGGCGGCCTCTCGACGCTGCTGCTCTACGGGCGCGCACAGCGGCAGGTGGGGCGCATCCGCGCGGTGACCGACGACTACCGGAAGCACACGATGAAGGTCCTGCGCGTGACCTTCCTCTCGGGGTTCACGCTCGAGCTCGCCGCGAGCCTCTCGGTCGCCCTCGTCGCGGTGTCGATCGGGCTGCGGCTCGTCTCGGGCGACATGGCGCTCGCCGCCGGCATCTTCGTGCTCGTGCTCGCACCCGAGGTCTTCCTTCCGCTGCGCAACGTCGGCGCTGCGTTCCACGCCTCGGCGGCGGGGGTCACCGCGGCCGCCGACGCGTTCGAGCTCCTCGAGGCGGCCGAGGGCGCCGGCGACGAGGCATCCCCGATCCAGCACGCTCCCGGATCGGGAGCCCGCGGCCGTTCCACCGCCGGCGAGGGCCTGGCCCTCGCCGGGGTCACGGTGCGGCGCGATGAGCGCGTCGTGATCGACGGCCGCTCGTTCGCGGTGCCGACGGGACGACTCGCCGCCGTCGTCGGCGAGAGCGGCAGCGGCAAGTCGACCCTGTTCGCGGCACTGCTCGGCTTCGTGCCGCACGAGGGCGTCATCGAGCTGGAGGGCCGCGAGCTCGACGGGCACGGGTTCGACCGCATCGCCTGGGCGGGCCAGACGCCGACACTCGTCGCCGGCACCGTCGAGATGAACGTGCGACTCGGCGACGAGTCGGCCGATCCGGCGTTCCTCGACACGGCGCTGCGGGTCGCGGGCGTCGACGTGCCCGCAGATCGCCGACTCGGCCCGGGCGGCAGCGGACTGTCGGGCGGCCAGGCGCAGCGGGTCGCCATCGCCCGGGCGGTGCACCGCCTGCTCGCCCGCGACCTGCCGTTGCTGCTCCTGGATGAGCCCACGTCCGCTCAGGATGCGAGCCGCGAGGCCGAGCTCGCCGCCGAGCTCCGGGGGCTCGCCGCGACCGGGCGCATCGTGCTCGTCGCCACGCATCGGCCCGAGCTCATGGCGGTGGCCGACGTCGTCGTCTCCACGGAGGCCGCCCATGTCTGATCGCACCCGATCCGTGCTCCGCACGAGCATCCCGCCGCTTCGCCGGCTGCTCCCGTCGGTGCTGTTCGGCGCAGCGTCCGGCGGATCGGTCGTGGCCCTCATCGCATGTTCCGCCTGGCTCATCGCCCGCGCGGCCGAGCAGCCGCCGGTGCTGTACCTGTCGCTCGCGATCGTGGGCGTGCGCGCGTTCGCGCTCGGCCGCGCGGTGTTCCGCTATCTCGAGCGGCTGACCGGACACGATGCGGCGTTCCGCCAGCTCGCCGAGATCCGGACCGGCGTCTTCGAGCGCATGCTGCCGGTCGCGCCCGACGGCATCGCGGACCTTCGACGCGGGGAGCTCCTCGCGCGATTCACCGGCGACGTCGACGAACTGCAGAACGTGCCGCTTCGCGCGGTGCAGCCCGTCGCGAGCGCATCGGTCGTCCTCGTCGCGGCGGTCGTCGGCGTCTCGTTGGTCTCGCCGGGCTCGGCGCTCGCGATCGCCGGATGCCTCGTGGCCGGCCTCGGTGCGACGGTGCTCGTCCAGCGCGCGGTCGCAGCCCGGGCGGAGCGGCGACTGGCGCCCCTTCGCGGCGAGCTGCAGGCCGCAGTGGTCGAACACGTGCAGTCGCTCGACATGCTCGTCGCCTTCGATGCGGCCGCCGCGAGCCGTCGGCGCATCGAGCGACTCGGCGAGCGCCTCGCACGGCACACGCGCGCGAACGCCTCGGCCGCCGGCGCCGCTGCGGCGCTCATGGCGGCGATCGGCGGCTTCGCGGTGGCGGCGAGCCTCACGGCGGGTCAGTCGCTGCTCGCCGAGGGGCGCATCGACGGCCCGACCTTCGCGGTGCTGTGCCTCGTGCCGCTCGCGATCGCCGAGATCGCCGCGGCCCTGCCGCCGGCGGTGACCGCGTGGCGCCTCGCCCGGGTGAGCGCCGAGCGGGTCGCGAGCGCCGTCCCCGACGAGGTCCCCGCCGAGCTCCCGGCCGCGCCGCTCGAGCCCGACGTCGTGCCGGCGACCGACGGGCCGCCCCGCCTGACGCTCCGAGCCGTGGGCGCCGCATGGCCCGGCTCGCGGGGTGCCGCGCTGTCGGGCATCGATCTCGAGCTCGCACCGGGGGAGCGGGTGCTCGTGCGCGGACCCTCCGGGTCGGGCAAGACGACCCTCGCGCACGTGCTCGTGCGGTTCCTCGACGTCGCCGACGGCTCGTACCTGATCGACGGGGTGGACACGGCGCGGCTCGACCCGTCCGAGGTCCGCCGCCTCGTCGGGCTCGTCGAGCAGTCGCCGTGGCTCTTCGACGAGGACGTTCGCCAGAACCTGCTCTTCGCCCGCGACACCGCGAGCGACGACGAACTCGTCGACGTGCTCGCACGGGTCGGCCTCGGTGACTGGCTCGCCGAACGAGGCGGCCTCGGAGCGAAGGTCGGCGAGCGCGGCGCGCTCGTGTCGGGCGGCCAGGCGCAGCGCCTCGCCCTCGCGCGAGCGATGCTCGCGGGGTTCCCCGTGCTCGTGCTCGACGAGCCGACCGCGAACGTCGATCGCGAGCGAGCCGACTCGCTGCTCCGCGAGCTCCTCGGTGCGGCCGGTGCCGACCGCACCGTCGTCCTCATCTCGCATACGCCGGTCGACCCGTCGCTCGTGGACCGCATCGTCACGATCGACGGCGGCCGTCTCGTCGGAGAGGCCGGCCGCGAGCCGGCGACGCGCGTCGCGCCGTAGGCTGTGTGGATGCCTCCTCGCCTGCGTTCGCGCGCATTGCCGGAGTGGCGCACGCCACGCGCGGTCTTCGCCGACCGCTTCGCGCAGCTCGACCACGTGGTCTGGCTCGACGGGGGCGACGAGGGGTCGAGCGGAGTGAGCGTGCTCGGTGCCGCCCATGCCGGGAGCGACGTCGTCACCGCGGACCTCTCGGCCGGCACCGTCACGATCGCCCGCCCGGCCTCGCCCGGTGATGCCGGCGTCGTGCGGCGCGGGCGCGTCTTCGAGCTGCTCGCCGATGCGCTCGCCCAGCCGCCCGTCGCGCTCGCACCGGGGGCTCAGGCCCCCGGTCCGCTCGGCTGGTTCGGATGGTTCGGCTACGAGCTCGGAGCCGACCTCGAGGGCGTTCCGACCGCGCCGGCCGAGACCCCCGACGCGGCGTTCCTCTTCCTCGACCGGGTGACCCTGTTCGACCACGCCCTGCGCGAGGTGCGCCTGCTCTGGATCGAATCACCCGACGGCGACGCGTGGGCCGACGAGTGGGCGTCGGCGCTCGAACGGATGCCGGCGGAGCCGGCGGCCGGGCCCGCCAGCGGTGCCGGCCCAGGGGCGGGCGGCGGCGCGAGCCATCCTGCCGCTGCGCCCATCGCCCGCTGGCGGCACGACGCGGCGGCCTACGGTCGGCTCATCGACGAGTGCCAGGCGGCGATCGTGCGCGGCGACGCCTATCAGCTGTGCCTCACGAACCGGGTCGACCTCGACGTGCACCCCGATCCGGCCGAGACCTACCTCGCACTGCGCGCGACGAGCCCGAGCCATCACGGCGGCTACCTCCGGTTCGGCGAGTTCGCCCTGCTCAGCGCGTCGCCCGAGCAGTTCCTGCACATCGAGCCGTCCGGGCTCGTGTCGACGAAGCCGATGAAGGGCACCCGGCCGCGCGACGCCGATCCGGTGCGGGATGCCGCGCTCCGCGACGAGCTCCTCGCGAGCGACAAGGAGCGCGCCGAGAACCTCATGATCGTCGACCTCATGCGCAACGACCTCGGCCGCATCGCCGAGCTCGGCAGCGTGAGCGTCGAGGGGCTGCTCGAGGTCGAGGAGTACCGGCACGTGCACCAGCTCGTCTCGACCGTGCGTGCGCGAATCGTGCCGCCAATGGACGCGCTCGATGTCGTGCGCGCCGCGTTCCCCGCAGGGTCGATGACCGGCGCGCCCAAGCGCAGCGCCATGACGATCCTGCACGAGCTCGAGCAGGGGCCGCGCGGCGTCTACTCGGGCGCCTTCGGCTACCTCGGCGTCGACGGCGGCGCCGACCTCGCGATGGTCATCCGGTCGATCGTCATCGCCCCGAGCGGGGCGTCGATCGGCACGGGCGGCGGCATCACCGCGCTGTCGGTCGCCGAGGAGGAGATCGAGGAGACGCGCATCAAGGCTCGGGCCCTGCTCGCAGCCCTCGGCGAGGCATCCACCCGCCTGGATTGACTAGTCTTGATACCCGAGTGCGCCGCGATCCGGCGCGCCCGAGACCTGCGGGCCGCGCCCGCCGAGCGACACACGATTGAGAGTCACGTGGCACACGATCACGACCCCGCGAACGCCGAGCCCGGCGCGTACGACTTCGCCGCGATCCAGGCGAAGTGGCTTCCCGTGTGGGACGAGCTCGAGCCCTTCCGCGCCGGGGCGGCAGGCGACACGCGGCCGCGCAAGTACGTGCTCGACATGTTCCCGTACCCGTCGGGCGACCTGCACATGGGCCACGCCGAGGCGTTCGGGTTCGGTGACATCGCCGCGCGCTACTGGCGCCACCAGGGTTTCGATGTGCTGCACCCGATCGGCTGGGACTCGTTCGGCCTGCCGGCCGAGAACGCGGCCATCAAGCGCGGAGCCGACCCTCGCGAGTGGACCTACGCGAACATCGCCCAGCAGAAGGCCTCGTTCCGCCAGTACGCGCCGAGCTTCGACTGGTCGCGAGAGCTGCACACGAGCGACCCCGAGTACTACAAGTGGAACCAGTGGCTGTTCCTGAAGCTCTACGAGAAGGGCATCGCCTATCGCAAGGCGGGCCAGGTCAACTGGTGCCCGAACGACCAGACGGTGCTCGCGAACGAGCAGGTCGTCGACGGCCACTGCGAGCGCTGCGGTGCGGTCGTCACGAAGAAGGCCCTGACCCAGTGGTACTTCCGCGTCACCGACTACGCCGACCGCCTGCTCGACGACCTCAACCAGCTCGAGGGCACCTGGCCGTCGAAGGTCGTCTCGATGCAGCGGAACTGGATCGGGCGCTCGGCCGGCGCCGACGTCGAGTTCGAGATCGAAGGGCGCGCCGAGCGCGTGCCCGTGTTCACGACCCGTCCAGACACCCTGTACGGCGCCACGTTCATGGTCGTCGCCGTCGACTCGCCGCTCGCGGCCGAGCTCGCCGAGGGCGCGTCGGCCGAGGTGAAGCAGCGCTTCGACGACTACCTCGACTCGGTGCGCGCCGAGAGCGACATCGAGCGCCTCGCGACCGACCGTCCGAAGACGGGCGTCTTCCTCGAGCGCTACGCGGTCAACCCGCTGAACGGCGAGCGCCTGCCGATCTGGGCGAGCGACTACGTGCTGGCCGACTACGGCCACGGCGCGATCATGGCCGTGCCCGCGCATGACCAGCGCGACCTCGACTTCGCACGCACCTTCGGGCTGCCGGTGCGCGTCGTGGTCGACACCAATGCGCCGGTGACGGGCGTCATCCCGGTCATCCCGCTCGACGAGCACGGCGACCCGTACCTGCCCGACGACCTGCCGCCGCTCGATCCCGCGGGTACCGGCACCGCGCTCACCGGCGAGGGCCGCCTCATCAACTCGGGCCCGCTCGACGGCCTCTCGAAGTCGAACGCGATCCGTCGCGCGATCGAGATCCTCGACGAACGCGGCACCGGTCGCGCGGCCAAGAACTTCCGGTTGCGCGACTGGCTGATCTCGCGCCAGCGCTTCTGGGGCACCCCGATCCCGATCATCCACTGCGCCGAGTGCGGCGAGGTGCCGGTACCCGAGTCGGAGCTGCCCGTGCGGCTCCCCGAGGCCGCCGGCCTCGACCTGAAGCCGAAGGGCTCGAGCCCGCTCGGCGCAGCCGAGGACTGGGTGAACGTGGCGTGCCCGAACTGCGGCGGCCCGGCCAAGCGCGACTCCGACACCATGGACACCTTCGTCGACAGCTCCTGGTACTACCTGCGGTACCTGAACGCGAACGACGACACGCAGGCGTTCGACCCGGCGCAGGCCGAGAAGTGGGCGCCGGTCGACCAGTACGTCGGCGGGGTCGAGCACGCGATCCTGCACCTGCTGTACTCGCGCTTCATCACGAAGGTGCTGTTCGACCTCGGCTACCTGAGCTTCACCGAGCCGTTCACCTCGCTCCTGAACCAGGGCATGGTGCTCATGGACGGCTCGAAGATGTCGAAGTCGAAGGGCAATCTCGTCGAGTTCGCCTCCGAGCTCTCGGCGCACGGCACCGACGCGCTTCGGGTCACGCTCGCGTTCGCCGGTCCGCCGGAGGACGACATCGACTGGGCGGATGTCTCGCCGGTGGGTTCCGCGAAGTTCCTGGCGCGCGCGTGGCGCATCGCCGGCGAGGTGACCTCGGCGCCCGGCGTCGATTGGTCGACCGGCGACCGGGCGCTGCGCCGGGTCACGCACCGACTGCTCGCGGATGCCGCGGGGCTGGCCGAGTCGTACAAGTTCAACGTCATCGTGGCGAGGCTCATGGAGCTCGTGAACGCCACGCGGAAGGCGATCGACTCCGGTCCCGGCGCTGGCGACGCGGCCGTGCGCGAGGCGGCCGAGGTGACGGCGATCGTGCTCGACCTGTTCGCGCCCTACACGGCGGAGGACATGTGGCAGCGACTCGGCTACGAGCCGACGGTCGCCCTCGTGCCGTGGCGCAAGGCCGACCCGGCGCTGCTGGTCGAAGACCAGGTGACCGCGATCGTGCAGGTCGACGGCAAGGTGCGCGACCGGCTCGAGGTGTCGCCGAAGATCTCGGCGGAGGAGCTCGAACAGCTCGCACGCGGCTCCGCGGCCGTGGTGCGCACGATCGGGGAGCGCGAGATCGTGAACGTCATCGTGCGCGCGCCGAAGCTCGTCAACATCGCGACGCGGGGGTAGCGCCGACCGCGTCGATCGCACCGTTCGACAGCCCGTCCGGGCGGTGGCCGTGCCACGTTCGGGCGGGCTGTCGGCATCGGCGTCATACGACGCCCGGCGGCGGGACCGCCTGCCAGAATCGACGGATGGACCATCGACCCGAACCCTGGCACGCCGCCCTCACCGCCGTCGCCGCTCGCTCGAAGCCCGGCCGCGCGGTGCCGACCGACGCCCGGCTCGTCCTGCACTTCCACCCCGATTCCGACCTTCACGGCAAGCCCGTGCTGCGGCGCATCCTGGAGGAGGGACGCTACGCCTCGCAGTTCGTCACCGGCACGAGCAACGGCGGGCTGACGGCCGTTCCGGGCGGCGACCGCTGGAACTGGGAGAGCCGCCTGTTCTCCGGCGCGTACGACGCGCACGACGGGGCACTCCGCCCGGCCTACGGCGCGCTGAACCTCGACGGCGACGCGTACGGCGCGGCGCCGCGATTCGGCTCGGCCTACCTGCGCCTCCGGCCGGAGGCCCTGCGGCGTGCGACGTTCACGTATCCCGACAGCGCGTTCGAGCCCGCGCTGTTCGGGGTCGCCGACCGGATGGGGCTGCTCGACGACTACCACGCCGACGTCGTCGATGAACTGCTCAACCGTTACATCGAGGCGCAGGTGCACGGGGGCGTCTCGGTGCCCGACGACGTCGAGGCGATCGTGCTCGACCCGAGCTTCGATGACGAGGCGACCCTTCGCGTCGCCGAGGACGCCGGCCTCGTCATCGAACGCCACCCCGGCTACCGACTCGGACTCGAGACCGTCGAAGCCAACCCGGAGTATCGCGGCGAGGAGGCCGTCGAGGTCGCCCGGCGCATCGCGGTCGACGGCATGCTCACGCCGGCGGTCGTCGGTCGTGCGCGCGTCGCGGGCGGAATCGACCCGCAGCTCGTGAAGTACGTGTGGCACCACCTCGCGCGGTTCGGCCGCGAGTGGCCTCGCGAGGCCGTCGCGGCGTAGGGGTCTCGCCCGGATCGGCGTCGCTCGACCCGTCTGTTCGACGCCGCCTCGCCGGGCCCGTCCGCGGCTCGCCGTCGACTCGTCCTCGACAGGCGCGATCGTCGGCCGAATTCGCACGTCGGCGGCCGATCGTCGCTCGTCCTCGGTCCTCGGCGCATAGCGTGCGGGCATGCCGCCCAACTCCTCGCCGGACCCGTCGGCCGTGCTCGACCCGTCCGCGCGGCGGGCGTCGCCGCGCGTGCGCCTCGGCGTGGGCGCCGCTGTCGCGCTGTTCATCGCGGCGGTCGTCGTCGCCGCGGTGATGTCGTTCGCGGCATCGGGCGGCGGCGAACAGGGCGAGGTCGGGTTCGCGGGCAACGGCGCGTCGGGTGCTGGTGCCTCCGGTGATGCGGCCGCGACGGTCGCGACCGCTGCACCGCCCGTCGTGCTCGTGCACGTGCTCGGCGCGGTCGCGAGTCCTGGGATCGTCCAGCTCGACGAGGGCGCGCGCGTCGTCGACGCGATCGCCGCCGCCGGCGGCCTCACGGCCGAGGCCGACCCGGCCGGGGTGAACCTGGCTCGGGCGGTCGCCGACGGCGAGCAGCTGATCGTGCCGAAGGTCGGCGAGGTGCCGGCCGTCGGTGCCGCCGGCGACGGTGCTGCCGCCGGGGGCACGGGGGCGGGCGGCGCGGGCGACGGCAAGGTGCACCTCAACACCGCCGACGTCGCCGAGCTCGACATGCTGCCGCGCATCGGTCCGGCACTGGCGCAGCGCATCATCGACTGGCGCGAGGCGAACGGACCGTTCACGAGCACCGACCAGCTGCTCGACGTCGCGGGCATCGGCGATGCGGTGTACTCGGGGCTCGTCGACCTCGTGGCGCTCTGACCATGCCCGGTCTGCGGCTCGCCGCCCCGGCCTGCACGGCGTGGGCCGGCGCCTGGCTGGCGGTGCTCTCCCCGGACATCGGGCTCGATGCGGGGGTCGTGGCTGGTGCGACCTGGATGGCGGCGGTCCTCGCGCTCGTCGTCGCGCTCCGCACGCGGCGGCCGATCGCCGCGACCGCGCTCGTCTGCGCGGCGGTCGCCGCGCTCGTGGCGACGAGCGCGTCGGGCGCCCTCGGAGCGCGGAGTTCGTCGCCGCTCGCGACGGCGGCGGCGGAGCGCGAGGGCATCGCGGTGGTCGTCGAATTGACCGCGGCGCCGCGTCGGCTCATGACGATGTGGGGCCCTGCCACCGACGGGGGTGCCGCGACTCCGGCCGCGGCGTCCCCTTCGGCGGTCGATGGGCGTGGCGGCGCAGCGGCCGGCATCGCCGGGCAGACCGCGACCGGGGACGCGCCCCGTCCGCGGGCGACGGCCTCACTGCGTTTCGAGGGCCGGCTGGTCGCGGTCGACGGCCGGGCGACCCGAGCGATCCCGGTGAGCGGTGTCGTCGAAGCCGTGCCCGCCGAGCTCCAGCTCGGTGCACGGCTCGCCTTCACCGGCCGGGCGACCGCATCACCCGGCGCGGAGCGCGCGGCGTTCGACCTGCATGCCGACGGCGACGTCGTCGTCGAGCCGCCGCCGCCGTGGCTCGCGTGGAGCGGCGAGCTGCGCACCCGGTTCGCCGATGCCGCGTCCCGTCTCGACGGCGACGGCGGTTCGCTCGTGCCCGGACTTGCGATCGGCGACACGAGCGCGGTCGGCGCCGAACTCGACGACGACATGAAGGCGAGTTCGCTCAGTCACCTGACCGCCGTCTCGGGCGCGAACTGCGCCATCATCACCGCGGCAGCGTTCGCGGTGGCCGCCGCGGCGGGCCTGCGCCGTGGCATCCGGGTGCTCGTTGCGCTCGTCGCCCTCGCGGCGTTCGTCGTGCTCGTGACCCCCGAGTCGAGCGTCGTGCGTGCCGCGGTCATGGCCGTCGTCGTGCTGGCGGCGCTGGCCGTCGGCCGTCCCGGCGGGGGAGTGGCGGCCCTCGCGCTGGCCGTCGTCGTGCTGCTGGTCGTCGATCCGTGGTACGCGCGCGACTACGGATTCGCGCTGTCGGTCTGCGCGACGGCCGGCCTGCTGCTGCTCGCGGCGCCGCTCTCAAGGGCGCTCGCTCGGGTGATGCCGACGCCGCTCGCATTCGTGCTGGGCGTGCCGCTCGCCGCGCAGCTCGCCTGCCAGCCCGTGCTCGTGCTGCTCGACCCGGCGATCGCGGTCTACGGCGTTCCCGCGAACCTGCTGGCGGCACCGGCGGCGCCCGTCGGCACCATCGCAGGACTGATCGGCTGCCTGCTGCTGCCGGTGCTGCCCTCGGTGGGGTTCGCGGCGATGCAGCTCGCGTGGTGGCCCGCGCAATGGATCGCGGTCGTCGCCCACACGGGCGCGTCCCTGCCCGGCGGGAGGCTGGCGTGGCTCCCCGATGCCGCGGGCGCCGTGCTCCTCGGGGTGTGCACGGTACTCGCGCTGCGGCTCGTGATGGGGCCGCCGTTGTCGCGACGCGGTCGCGTGTCGATCGCGAGCCTGCTGGTCGTGACCGTCGCGATCACGGTCGGCCTGGCGGGCGGTGCCCCGCTCGTCGCTCGCGCGACGAGACCCGCGCAATGGGATGTCGCGGCCTGCGACGTCGGGCAGGGAGATGCCGTGCTCGTGCGTTCGAGCACGTCCGTCGCCCTCATCGACACCGGGCCCGACGCGGCCGCGCTCACCAGGTGCCTCGAGCTGTTCGGCGTCGATCGTCTCGACCTCGTCGTACTGACCCACTGGGACGCCGACCACGTGGGCGGAACGCCGGCGATCCTCGGCCGCGCGGGCACCGTGCTGCACGGCCCGCTCGACGGCGATCGCTCGTCACGAGTCCTCGAGCCGCTCGTCGTGTCGGGAGCACGGGCCGTCGAGGTCACCGCCGGCGTGCACGGCACGCTCGGCGTGTCGAGCTGGCGGGTGCTGTGGCCGCAGCCCGAGGCGCAACCCGGCAACGACGCGAGCGTCGTGCTCGACCTCGTCTCGCCCGGCTATCGGGGCGTCTTCCTCGGTGATCTCGGCGAGGAGTCGCAGGATCGCATGCTGCGGTCGGCCACGATCGGCGACGTCGACCTCGTCAAGGTCGCCCACCACGGGTCGTCCGACCAGAGCGACCGCCTCTACGAACGCCTGCACGCGGCGATCGGGCTCGTCGGGGTCGGCGCCGACAACGGCTACGGGCACCCGACCGAGCGGGCGCTCGACCTGCTCGAGCTGGCCGGCACGACGGCGCTGCGCACCGACGAGATGGGATCGATCGCAGTCGACGCGACCGCCGGCGGCTTCGCGGTCTGGAGCGAACGGGCGGGCGGGGTCGGTGGCCGCCCGTAGACTGGAGCGCGGAACGGAGGCACGGGTGGCAGCACGCGGTGGCGCTTCGGCGCGTTCGAATGTCGCGATCCCGCAACTCGCCTGGCACGCCGTTCGACCTGCGCCGATCGTGCTCGTGACCGGTGCCGAAGACGTGCTCGCTGAACGCGCGATCGGCCTGCTCCGCGACTTCCTGCGGGCCGAAGACCCCGCGCTCGAGGTCAGCGACCTCGAGGCCGACGGGTATCGGCGGGGCGAGCTGCTCACGCTCGCGAGCCCGTCGCTCTTCGGCGAACCTCGACTGATCCGGGTGAGTGTGGTCGAGAAGGCGAGCGACGACTTCCTGCTCGACGCGCTCGCCTACCTCGAGCAGCCGGCCGACTCGACGACGCTCGTTCTGCGCCATCGAAGCGGGATGCGCGGCAAGAAGCTGCTCGACGCGATCCGGGCGGGCACCGGCGGCGGCATCGAGATCGTCTGCGCCGAGCTGAAGAAGGACTCCGAGAAGCAGGACTTCGCGGCGGCGGAGTTCCGAGCGGCCGGCCGCAAGATCGCGCCGGGCGCCCTTCGGGCTCTCGTCGGGGCGTTCAGCGACGACCTCCGCGAGCTCTCGGCCGCGTGCCGGCAGCTCATCGCCGACGCTCCCGGCGACATCTCCGAGGCGGTCGTCGCCCGCTACTACGGCGGTCGGGTCGAGACGAACGCGTTCGCCGTCGCCGATGCCGCGATCGCCGGGCGCCACGGTGAGGCGTTGATCGCGCTCCGGCACGCGCTCGACAGCGGCGCCGACCCGGTGCCGATGGTCGCGGCGTTCGCGATGAAGCTGCGCACGATGGCGAAGGTGTCCGGTTCGCGCGGCGGCGGCGCTCAGCTCGCGTCATCCCTCGGCATGGCGCCGTGGCAGGTCGACCGAGCGCGTCGCGACCTCGTCGGCTGGACCGACGAGGGCCTCGGTGTCGCGATCGAGACCCTCGCCGCGACCGACGCAGCGGTCAAGGGCGCCGAACGCGACCCCGTGTTCGCACTCGAGCGCCTCGTCGGCGTCATCGCCGCCCGCGGTCGCCGCTAGTCGCTCCGAGCCCGCACCGAAGCGTGAGGCCTCGCGTATCGGGGCGCCGTCGTCGCCCGATTCGAGGCGTGAAGTGCACTCGAGTTCGAGCGTCGAGTGTCGGGCGTCGAGGTGTCGGGCCGCATGGCTGGCCTTCGAAGGAGTGCGGCGATGAGGTGAGCACGGCCGGCCACGAGCCGTCCCGGAGACGACGAAGGCCCCGCCGAAGCGGGGCCTTCATGCGAAACTGCTGAGAATCAGAGCGCGGCGGCCTGCTTGGCGATCGCCGACTTGCGGTTCGCGGCCTGGTTCTGGTGGATGACGCCCTTCGACACGGCCTTGTCGAGCTTGCGCGAGGCGACGCGCACGGCGGCGGTGGCCTTGTCCTTGTCGCCCGAGGCGATGGCCTCGCGGGCGGCGCGCACGACGGTCTTGAGCTCGCTCTTGACGGCCTTGTTGCGCTCTTCGGCCTTGCGGTTGGTGCGGATGCGCTTGATCTGCGACTTGATGTTTGCCACGTGTGATTCTTTCGTTCGTGCGGGTACGGGAGGTGCCGTGAACGGTAGAGGGGCCGCCACGGCGTCTCGTGCGGGGTGGGACCCACACGGAAGCCAACACACAACACTACCAGTTCGCCCGGCGGCCCACCAAAGCGGGACTGCCGGGCGGGTCGCAGGACGATCCGACCGCCGGCATCACCCGTGCAGCGGAACCGGGTCGGTCATGGCCGAGGCGCCCTCGTCGCCGAGGACCGACGAGCGCGCGTGCACGAGGTCGCCGCCGACCCATGTCGCAGCGACATCATGGGTGGTCGCCAGCGCGAACGTGCGAGCGAGCACGTCGCCCGCCGACTCCGAGCGCGACAGCACGATGTCGTACGCCGAGCCCGGCGCCGGGCGCACGTGGATCGCGTCGAACTGCATGCCGACGCCGAGATGGCCGACACCGTCGAGCCCGAGGGCCTCGGCTCCGGCGAGCGTCGCGAGGTAGAGGAGATGCGCGGGCTCGAGCTGCACGCCGTCGGGGCCGAGCAGCATCTGCATGAAGTACGCCTGGATGCCGTCCTTGAACAGGCTGAACCCGTTGCCGGCCCCGACATCGGTGCCGAGCGCGACGCGCACGCCGGCGTCGAGATGGCGACGCAACGGGAACAGCCCGCTGCCGAGCGCCGAGTTCGACGTCGGGCAGTGCGCGACCGAGGCGCCCGCCTCCGCCATCCTGGCGAGTTCGGGCACCGTCGAGTGCACGCTGTGCGCGAAGACCGAACGGCGGTTCACGAGCCCGTGGTGATCGTACGTGTCGAGGTAGTCGCGGCGGTCGGGGAAGAGGCTCGCGACCGTGTCGACCTCGGCGGGGTTCTCGTTGAGGTGCGAGGTGAACCAGAGGTCGTCGCGCGAGGCGAACGTGTCGCTGCACGCGGCGAGCAGGTCGTCGGACGCCGACAATGAGAACCGCGGCGTGACCGCATAGCGCAGGCGGCCCCGGCCGTGCCATGCCTCGACGAGGGCGGCCGCGTCCTCACGCGCTCGCTCGGGCGTCGTGTAGAGCCCGTCGAGCAGCATCCGGTCGCCGACGACGAGCCCGCTCGTGATGCGCAGGCCCGACGACGACGCCGCGCCGAAGAACTCGCGCATGGCGCCGGCGAAGTGCGATCCGAACACGAGCGCACTCGTCGTGCCGGCCGCCGCGAGCGCGTTGAGGAACTGCGGGGCGACCTCGCGCGCGTACGCGTCGTCGACGAACCGCGTCTCCTCGGGCAGGGTGTACCGGTCGAGCCAGTCGAGCAACGGCAGGCCGAGCCCCGCCATGGAACGCAGCTGCGGGAAGTGGACGTGCGTGTCGACGAGCCCGGGAAGCAGCACGCCGTCGCGCAGGTCGACGACCGTCGCGTCGGGGTGCCGCCGGGATGCCTCGTCGAATGCGCCGCGGAAGCGGATGACGCCGCCTTCGACGACGATCGCACTGTCGGCGTCGTAGCGCGCCTCGCCGCCCTCGAACGGGCTGACGGGCGTGTCGACGACGGTCGCACGGTAGAGCTGGGAGGGAACCATCGTTGGGACCACCTTTCGGCCCCGCCAGCTGATGCGTATCGAGGCACCGGCCGGCGTTGCCTGACCGATGCATGGTTCGACACTGAATCTGCAGCGCATCGGTTATCCATGCGAACGATGCGCCGACGACACGCTACGTCGGTTGCCTGCGGAGGGCAAGCATTTCGGGTCGAACGGGTCAGCGGTGCCGGGCGGCGGCGCGCCGTTCGAGCTCGGCGACGGCGCCGAGCACGACCGCGGTGAAGCCGTCGGCCGCGGTCAGGCTCACGAGGTGGGTCGCCCCGGGCACGACGACGAGCCGAGCGTCGTGCGCCGCGCGCAGCAGCCGCCGTTCCTGCAGCCGGAAGTGGTCGTAGCGTCCGTTCACGAACCAGATCGGCACCCGGACGGCGTCGAGCGCCGCCACCGGATCGAGGTGCCCGACGGCCGCGAGCGCGGGGGCCATCACGTCGAGTGCGACGCCGCCTGCGACCACATCGGCGAGCGCGTCGGGCGCGAGGAAGAGGGCGGCGGTCGCGTCGTTCAGCCATCGTCCGCGATCGGGCAGACGGGCGATGGCCGCGGCGATCGACCGGTAGGCGGCGAGACCTGGCCCGCGAGGCACGGTCCCGCACGCGGCCGCGACGAGGCCGTCGAGACGATCCGGATGCCTCGCCGCGAACTCGATCGACAGGTAGCCGCCGAGGCTGAGGCCGACGAGCAGACGCGGCGGCGCGGCATCCGGAGCCGTCCCATCGGTCTGCGGCGGGTTCAGCGCCTCCTCGATCACCGCCATCGCGGCGTCGATCGAGAACTCCTCGGCCATGCGCGACCCGTGCCCGGGCAGGTCGACCGCGACGACGTCGACGCCGTGCGCCGTGAGCGCGGCGACCTGCCGCCGCCACATCGTGGCCGAGGTTCGGATGCCGTGCACGAGCACGATGCGGGCGCCGACCATGCTCACCCCGCCCTGATCGCCCCGATCTCACGAGCCCGGGCGACGGCCGCGGTGCGCGAGCCGACGCCGAGCTTCGTGAAGATGTGCACGAGGTGCGACTTGACGGTCGCCTCGCTGAGGAAGAGCGACTTGCCGATCTCGCGGTTGGTGCGCCCCTCGGCGACGAGCGCGAGCACCTCGGCCTCGCGCACCGTCAGGCGCTCGCCCGTGGCGCGGGAGGCGTCGAGCTTCGCGGCGAGCTCCGGTGCGAGCGCCCGATCGCCCTCTGCGGCGGCGCGCACGGCCGCGATGAGCGTCTCGGGCGGTGCGTCCTTCAGGAGGTAGCCGCTCGCGCCGGCTTCGATCGCCCCGAGGATGTCGGCGTCGGTGTCGTAGTTGGTGAGCACGAGCACCCTCGGTCCGTCGGGCTCGGCGCGCAGCCGGCGGGTCGCCTCCGCACCCTGCATCGCGCCGGGGAACTGGAGGTCCATGAGGACGAGGTCGACGCCCTTCCGGCCGAGACGCACCGCGTCCTCGGCCGAGGACGCCTCGCCGACGACCTCGAGATCGACCTCGCGTTCGAGCATCGCGCGGATGCCCGCCCGCACCACCGGGTGGTCGTCGGCGAGCAGCAGCCGGATCATGCTGGCACCACCGGGATGCGGATCGACAGCGCCGTGCCCTCGCCGGGCGCGGATTCGACGTCGGATCGGCCGCCGAGCTCTTCGGCGCGCCGCCGGATCGAACGGAGGCCGTACTCGCCGGCAGCGGCCGTCGTGCCGTCCGCGGCGGCTGCCGCGGCGCGTCGGGCGACGGCCTCGACGTCGAAGCCGATGCCGTCGTCGACGATGTCGAGCGCGACCTCGTCGCCGAGGTAGGTCAGCGTGAGCGAGCACGTGCGGGCGTCGGCGTGCTTCACGACGTTCGCGAGCGAGCCCTGGGCGATCCGCAGCAGCGCCGCGTCGACCGCCATCGGCAGCACGACCGGGTCGCCGCTCGTCGCGAACTCGACGCGCGTGTCGGCGCCCGACTGGTGAGCCTGGTCGTCGACGGCCTCGGCGAGCCGGCGGAGCGCGGCGGGCAGCGTCTGCTCGTCGAGCGACGGCGGGGTGAGCTCGCGGATGAACCGGCGCGCCTCGCCGAGATTCTCGGCCGCGGTCTCGCGGGCGAGCACGAGCTTCTGACGCACGCTCTCGTCCGAGACGTCCCGCTCGGCCGCATGCAGCAGCATCTGGATGCTCGAGAGTCCCTGCGCGAGGGTGTCGTGGATCTCGCGGGCGAGCCGCTCGCGCTCGGCGAGCGTGCCGGCCTCGTGGCTCGCGGCCGCGAGTTCCTCGCGCGTCGCGATCAGGTCGAGGATGAGCGCCTGGCGCTCCCTCGTCTCCTGCGCCATCGCGCGGTAGCCGAGGCCGATCACGATCGCGACGCCCGCGCTGATCAGCGGTCCGAGGATCGAGCCGACCTCGTAGCCGAGGTGGCTCGCCGTGCCCCAGACCGAGAGGCCGAAGGTGACGACGACGAGCGGCACAGCGATCGGCGCGGCGAGCACGTGCAGCTCGAGGAAGAACAGCGGGAAGGCGAGGAAGGCGGCGTCGGGGGTGAGCGCCGACATCGCGACCCAGAGCGCGAGGAGCATCACGAGCCAGACGACGCGCGCCCACGTCGGCAGGTGCCGGTGCGCCGTCGCGACCCCCGCGCCGTAGCAGGCGAGGAACGCGATCGCGAGCACCGTGATCGGCACCTCGTCGGTGTCGTCGGAGATGAGCGCCCGCACGATGACGAAGAGCGTGAGCCCGACGACGAGCAGGTGCAGGCCGAGCCGAAGCGCGATGAACACCGGGCGCAGCGCCGATTCGGCCCCGCGCGACGGGTTCGGCAGGGTCGCGCTCATGCTGCGAGCGTAGCCGCGGCGCCCGCCGCGAGGCATCCGTCGAAAGTCGGAAGCCGAATCATGGGAGAATCGACAGGATGTCTCCGAGAGCTGTGAACCCGCCGGTGCCCGCCGCCACCGACCCCGCGTTGATCCGAAACTTCTGCATCATCGCGCACATCGACCACGGCAAGTCGACGCTCGCCGACCGCATGCTGCAGATCACGGGCATCGTGTCCGATCGCGACATGCGGGCGCAGTACCTCGATCGCATGGACATCGAGCGCGAGCGGGGCATCACGATCAAGAGCCAGGCGGTGCGCATGCCGTGGCAGGTCGAGGATGCCTCGGGCGAGAGCCGTGCGTACGCGCTCAACATGATCGACACCCCCGGCCACGTCGACTTCTCGTACGAGGTCTCGCGCTCGCTCGCCGCGTGCGAGGGGGCGATCCTGCTCGTCGACGCCGCCCAGGGCATCGAGGCGCAGACCCTCGCGAACCTCTACCTCGCGCTCGAGAACGACCTCGAGATCATCCCAGTGCTCAACAAGATCGACCTTCCGGCGGCCGAGCCCGAGAAGTACGCGCGCGAGCTCGCCGACCTCATCGGCGGCTCGCCCGACGACGTGCTGAAGGTCTCCGGAAAGACGGGCGTCGGCGTCGAGGAGCTGCTCGACCGGGTCGTCGAGCGCATCCCCGCGCCGGTCGGCAACGCCGACGCGGCGCCCCGTGCGATGATCTTCGACTCGGTCTACGACAGCTACCGCGGCGTCGTCACCTACGTGCGCATGGTCGACGGCCAGCTGAACCCGCGCGAGCGCATCCAGATGATGTCGACCCGCGCGACGCACGAGATCCTCGAGATCGGCGTCTCCGCGCCCGAGCCCACGCCCACCAAGGGCCTCGGCGTCGGCGAGGTCGGCTACCTCATCACCGGCGTGAAGGACGTACGCCAGTCGAAGGTCGGCGACACGATCACGACGGCGGTGAAGCCCGCCGCCGAGGCGCTCGCCGGCTACACCGAGCCGCTCCCGATGGTGTTCTCGGGTCTCTACCCGATCGACGGCAGCGACTATCCCGAGCTGCGTGAGGCGCTCGACAAGCTGAAGCTCTCCGATGCGGCGCTCGTGTACGAGCCCGAGACGTCGGTCGCGCTCGGCTTCGGGTTCCGCGCCGGCTTCCTCGGCCTCCTCCACCTCGAGATCGTGACCGAGCGGCTGCGCCGCGAGTTCGGGCTCGACATCATCGCGACGGCGCCGAGCGTGGTCTACGAGGTCACGACCGAGGACAAGAAGACCGTCACCGTCACGAACCCGAGCGAGTTCCCGACGGGCGCGAAGATCGCCGAGGTGCGCGAGCCCATGGTGAAGGCCGCGATCCTCGCCCCGAAGGAGTACGTCGGCACGATCATGGAGCTCTGCCAGTCGCGCCGCGGCAGCCTGCTCGGCATGGAGTACCTCGGCGAGGACCGCGTCGAGATCCGGTACAACATCCCGCTCGGCGAGATCGTCTTCGACTTCTTCGACCAGCTGAAGTCGAAGACGGCCGGGTACGCGAGCCTCGACTACGAGCCGGTCGGCGACCAGGCGGCCGACCTCGTGAAGGTCGACATCCTGCTGCAGGGCG
Source organism: Agromyces sp. NPDC055658 (assembly GCF_053618155.1). Taxonomy (NCBI): domain Bacteria; kingdom Bacillati; phylum Actinomycetota; class Actinomycetes; order Micrococcales; family Microbacteriaceae; genus Agromyces; species Agromyces sp. NPDC055658. The sequence goes on from NZ_JBSHHD010000020.1 coordinate 66,722, forward strand.
AGCAGGTCGACGCCTTCAGCGCGATCGTGCACCGCGACAAGGCCTACGCCTACGGCGTGCTCATGACCGGTCGGCTGCGCGAGCTCATTCCCCGCCAGCAGTTCGAGGTGCCGATCCAGGCCGCGATCGGTGCGCGCATCATCGCGCGAGAGTCGATCCGTGCGATGCGCAAGGACGTGCTCGCCAAGTGCTACGGCGGTGACATCACCCGCAAGCGCAAGCTCCTCGAGAAGCAGAAGGAGGGCAAGAAGCGCATGAAGATGGTGGGCCGGGTCGAGGTCCCGCAGGAGGCCTTCATCGCGGCGCTGTCGGGCGACACCGAGACCAAGAAGGACGCCAAGAAGTAGCGCGCGGCCCGCCGCGCGCGAAGGAACACGGATGACTCGCAGAAGCACGTTCACCGACCAGTCGGTCACCTACGGGGCGATCGGCGCCACGCTCGACCCCGATTTCCTCCGCTACCCGCCGGTGGGCCTCCGGCCCGCCGAGGACGCGGTACGGCTCGGCTCGGGCCAGGAGCGGTTCGACCGCTCGGCCGAGGCGCTCATGACGTGGGGCATCCAACGGGGAGCCGGGTTCACGATCGCCGACGTGTCGGCCGGCACCGGGGCCCAGTACCCCGGCATCGTGTTCGACCCGACCGGCGCCCCGCTCGCCGACCAGCCCGCGCCCCGCACGGAGGACCGGTTCGGCGCCGACGGCACCCCGTACATCGCCGCGGGCATGACCGCGACGCTCGAGCACAAGCGGCGGTTCGGCACGGCGAAGACCCCCGTGCTCGTCGTCTACGTGATCGACGAACCGAACCGGATCGGCTTCGCCTACGGAACGACGGCGCACGGCGCCGAGACCGGCGAGGAGTCGTTCATCCTCGAGCACCGCGACGACGACACGGTGTGGCTCACCATCCGCTCGATCCTCGCGACCGCGGGCGGCGTGCGCGCCGTGCTCTCGCCGTCCACCCGTCGTCGTCGTCGCGAGCTCACCCGCAGGGAGCTGCGGGCGCTCCACCCCGCCGGCGGCGTGTAGGCGTGGGCTCGGCGCTGCCGCTCGGCGAACCGGCTCCGGCCGACGGCCTGCTGCCGGCCCAGGCGGCCGCGGGCGCCGCGGACCGCGCGTTCGGCGTCTACGTGCACGTGCCGTTCTGCCGGGTGCGGTGCGGGTACTGCGACTTCAACACGTACACGTCCGACGAGCTGCGCGGCGCCCGGCAGGCCGACTACGCGGGCCAGGCGATCGACGAGATCAGGATGTCGCGGCGCGTGCTCGAGGCATCCGAAGTCCCCTCCCGCCCGGTCGAGACCGTGTTCTTCGGCGGCGGCACGCCCACCCTCCTGCCCGCCGCCGACCTCGTCGAGATGCTCGGCGCCGTGCGCGACGAGTTCGGCCTCGCGCCCGGCGCCGAGGTCACGACCGAGGCGAATCCCGACTCGGTCGGACGGCGAGAGCTCGACGAGCTCGCGGCCGGCGGGTTCACGCGCGTGTCGTTCGGCATGCAGTCGGCGGTTCCGCACGTGCTGGCGGCGCTCGACCGCACGCACGACCCCGAGCGGGTGCCGCAGGTCGTCGAGTGGGCCCGCGACGCAGGGCTCGACGTCAGCCTCGACCTCATCTACGGCACGCCGGGGGAGTCGCTCGACGACTGGCGGCGCAGCCTGGAGCACGCCATCGCGCAGCGCCCCGACCACCTGAGCGCGTACGCGCTCATCGTGGAGGACGGCACGAAGCTCGCCCGGCAGATCCGCCGCGGTGAGCTCGCGACGCCGTCGGACGACCTCGAGGCCGACATGTACGAGCTCGCCGACGAGTCGCTCGCCGCGGCCGGCTACGACTGGTACGAGGTCAGCAACTGGGCGCGCGGCACCCGGCACCGGTCGCGCCACAACCTCGGGTACTGGCGGGGCGACGACTGGTGGGGCGTCGGCCCGGGCGCGCACAGCCACGTCGGCGGCGTGCGCTGGTGGAACGCGAAGCATCCCTCGGCGTACGCCGAACGCCTCGCGAAGGGCATCTCGCCCGCCGTGGGCCGCGAAGTGCTCGACGGACCGACGCGCGAGACCGAGCGCGTGCTGCTCGTGACGCGGATCCGGGAGGGGCTCGAGCTCGCCTCGCTGCACACCGGCGGCCGTCATGCGGTCGCCGGGCTCATCGCAGACGGCCTCGTCGACGCGAGAGCCGCCCTCTCCGGCGTGCTGACGCTCACGCGGAAGGGGCGGCTCCTCGCCGACGCGGTGGTGCGGCGGCTGCTCGACGCTCCGGTGGTCGAGTAGCGCCCGACGACGCGGGGCGCGGATCGAGAACCGGTGCGGACGAGCTCAGTTGACGAACTTGATCGCGATCGGGTAGACGTACGGCTCGCCCTTGTTCGCCGCGATCGCGGCGATGATGCCGAAGACGATCGAGCAGATCCACGCCGCGGCGAGGATGATGAATCCGATCAGGATGAACGCGGTGATCCAGCCGACGACATAGGCGATGAGCAGCGTGATCTGGAAGTTCAGCGCCGTCGCCGCGTGGCCGCGGACGAACGGGCCCTTGTCCTTCAGGATGAGGTAGCCGATCAGCGACGGCAGGACGCCGAAGATGATGCCGCCGATCTGGATCAGCGTCGCCCAGAGCTTCTCGTCGGACGGGCTGAGCGGCTGGTTCTGCTCGTAGGGGTTCACGGGCGGGGGAGGTGGCGGGGTGCCCTCGGACATGGTCTCTCCTTGATCGGGCCGCCGGGCGGCGGCGGGTCGCTGTCATGCTGGCACAGACGAGCGCGCCGCGGAAGAGTTCCCGCGGCGCGCTCGGCAATGCGTCGTCGAACCGGCTACTTGATGAGGCGGATGGCGAAGGGGTACCGGTAGTGCACGCCGTCCTTCGCCTTGAGGTACGCGAGGATCGAGAACACGACGACGGTCACCCAGAGCGCGGTCGGCAGGAGCCACCCGACGTACCCCCAGAACCCGAAGGTCACGAGGGCCAGCACCATGTTCACGATCACGATCGCGACGTACGCGATGATCGCCGTGATCTGGAAGTTGAGGCCCTCCTTCGCCTCGACGTTCGTGAACGGGCCGCGGTCCTTGAACACGAGCCAGATGATGAGCGAGGGCAGCGGGCCGACGATGCCGCCGAGCTGGGCGAGCGAGCCCCAGAGCACGTCCTGGTCGTGGGCGAGGGGGGCGGCCGGCTGCGGCTCGGGGGCGGGGGGCGGCGGTGCGGAGTCGCTCATGGGCATGCCTTTCGGGGGCGGGAACGGTCGGGTGGAGGCGCGGGCCGCGGGAACGGGGGCGGCGCGCGGAACATCCATACGGTAGCGCCCCGGTGGGACCGCGGCAACGGCCGGGTCACGGGATGTCGCGATATGATTGGCACTCCGATCGATCGAGTGCCAAGCCGTGCAGAGGAAGCGAGGGCCATGGTCTCCGAACGCAGTCTCGCGGTGCTCCGCGCGATCGTGCAGGACTATGTCGCCTCGCGCGAACCCGTCGGCTCGAAGACGATCGTCGAACGCCACGCCTTCGGCGTCTCGGCCGCGACCATCCGCAACGACATGGCACTCCTCGAAGAGGAGGAGCTGATCGCGGCGCCGCACACGTCGTCGGGCCGCATTCCGACCGACAAGGGCTATCGCGTCTTCGTCGACCAGCTCACCGACGTGCGTCCGCTGAGCTCGGCGCAGCGGCAGGCGATCGAGACCTTCCTCGGCGAGTCGAGCGACCTCGACGAACTGCTCGCCCGCACCGTTCGCCTCATCTCCCAGCTCACGAAGCAGCTCGCGGTCGTGCAGTACCCGAGCTTCTCGAGTGCACGGGTGCGTCACGTCGAGCTCGTCGCGCTCGCACCCTCCCGCGTGCTCTGCATCCTCATCGCCGACTCCGGCCAGGTCGAGCAGCGGCTCGCCGAACTCGCCGAACCGGTCGACGACGAGACGCTCGCGTCGCTCCGGCACCGCCTCAACGAGCTCGTCGCGGGCACCACGATGACGGATGCCTCGGAGCTGCTGTCGGGCGAGCTCGACGTCGTCGACCGGCGCCACGCCGCGGTGCTGCACACGCTCGCCGCGACGCTCGCCGACCAGGCGCGCCAGCAGCGCAGCGACCGGCTGGTCGTCGCGGGTGCCGCGAACCTCGTGCGCACCGAACAGGACTTCGCCGGGTCGATCCTCGGGGTGATCGAGGCGATCGAGGAACAGGTCGTGCTGCTCAGGCTCTTCGGCGAGATGGCGACCGACGAGCACGCCGTCGCCGTTCGCATCGGCCGAGAGAACGCCTCGTTCGGCCTCGGCGAGACGTCGATCGTGTCGAGTGCGTTCGAGATCCCCGGGCGCGACATCTCGCGCCTCGGCGTCGTCGGGCCGACCCGAATGGACTATTCCAACAGCATGGCGGCCGTCCGCGCCGTCGCCCGATACCTCTCCCGCACGCTCGGCGAGAACTGACCAGCCGCCGTCCGAACCGACCGGCGCAACCGAAAGGACAAGCCCTCCGTGGCCGACCACTACGAGGTCCTCGGCGTCTCCCGCGACGCCACCCCCGACGAGATCAAGAAGGCGTACCGCCGCCTCGCGCGAGAACTCCACCCCGACGTGAACCCGGGCGCCGAGGCATCTGAGCGCTTCAAAGAGGTGACCCACGCGTACGACGTGCTGAGCGACCCCAAGCAGCGCCAGCAGTACGACCTCGGCGGCGGCCAGGGCGGCTTCGGCGGCCAGAACTTCGGCGGCTTCGGCGACATCTTCGAGACGTTCTTCGGTGCCGGCCAGCAGAGCCGTGGCCCGCGGTCGCGTCGTGAGCGCGGCCAGGACGCCCTGATCCGCGTCGAGGTCGGCCTCGACGAGGTGATCTTCGGCACCCATCGCGACATCGAGGTCGACACGGCCGTGCGCTGCGAGACCTGCCAGGGGTCGTGCTGCCAGCCGGGCACCTCGCCCGTCACGTGCGACATCTGCCACGGCAGCGGCCAGATCCAGCGCCAGGTGCGCTCGCTCCTCGGCAACGTGATGACCTCGAGCCCGTGCGGCACCTGCCGCGGCTACGGCACGATCATCGCCACGCCCTGCATCACCTGCCAGGGCCAGGGGCGCGTGCGCGCACGTCGTACGGTGCCGGTCGACATCCCTGCGGGCGTCGACACGGGTGTTCGCCTGCAGATGCCGGGCTCCGGCGAGGCCGGCCCCGCCGGTGGACCGAACGGCGACCTCTACCTCGAGATCAAGGTCAAGAACCACGAGGTGTTCAGCCGCAACGGCGACGACCTGCTCGCGACCCTCGAGGTCGCGATGACCGACGCCATCCTCGGAACGGACGCGACGATCCCCGGTCTCGACGGCGACGTCGAGCTCGAGGTGAAGGCCGGCACGCAGAGCGGCGAGATCCTGACCGTGAAGGACCGCGGGGTCACCAAGCTCCGCGGCAACGGCCGCGGCGACCTCAAGATCGGCGTGCAGGTCGTCACGCCGACGAAGCTGTCGTCGAAGGAGCGCGATCTGATCTCGCAGTTCGCGGCGTCGAAGCGGTCGCCCGAGCCCGAGCTCAGCCACTTCCAGCAGGGGCTGTTCGCCCGGCTCCGCGACCGGTTCCTCGGCTGAGCGGAGTCCGCAGATGAGCAGCCTGTACCTCGACGAGTCCCTCGACCTCGGCGCGCTCGCCCCGGGCGCGGAGGTGCGGCTCACGGGCGACGAGGCGCGGCACGCCGTCACCGTCGCGCGCATCCGCACGGGCGAGCGCATCGCGATCGGCGACGGGCGCGGGGTGATCGTCCGTGGCTCGGTCGTCGCGACCGAGCCCCGCGAGCTCGTGTTCGTCGCCGACGAGGTCGCCGTCGAGGAGCGTCCCTCCCCGGCGATCACGCTCGTGCAGGCCCTCGCGAAGGGCGACCGCGATGAGATGGCCGTGCAGGCGTCGACCGAGCTCGGCGTCGACGCCGTCGTGCCGTGGGCCGCCGCCCGTTCGGTGTCGCGGTGGGAGGGCCCGAAGGCCGAGAAAGGCAGGCGCCGCTGGGCCACCATCGTGCGCGAGGCCGTCAAGCAGTCGATCCGCGCCTGGCTGCCCGAGGTCACCGAGGTCACGACGACGGCCGGGCTGGCCGCGCGGCTGGCCGGAACCCGGGTGCTCGTGCTCGAGCCGACCGCACGTATGGCGCTCACCGAGCTCGAGCCCGACGGCCGCGACCTCGCGCTCGTGGTCGGGCCCGAGGGCGGCATCGCGCCCGACGAGCTCGACCGCCTCGTCGCCGCCGGCGCCGAGACGGTGCGCCTCGGCGCATCGGTGCTCCGCACCTCGACCGCCGGTCCCGCGGCGATCGCCGTGCTGAGCGTCCGGCTCGGGCGGTGGTGAGCGATCCCTCGCTACGATGGTGGAATGACCGACTCGCGCGCTGAACCGACCGTCTTCGAACGCATCGTCGCGCGCGAGATCCCGGCGCGCATCGTCGCCGAGTCCGAGCGCGTCATCGCGTTCCACGACATCGCGCCGCAGGCGCCGGTGCACGTGATCGTCACGACGAAGGCGGGCGACTACCGCGACGTGGTCGAACTCGCCGCGGGCGACCCCGAGCTGCTGGCCGAGCTCGTCGGCCTGGCTCGCGACGTCGCGGGCGACCTCGCCGACGGCGAGTTCCGCCTGGTGTTCAACACCGGTGCCTCGGCCGGCCAGACCGTGTTCCACGTGCACGCGCACGTCCTCGCGGGCGGGCTCGAGGAGGGCACGCTTGCCGGAGCCTGAGTCGACGGAGTCCGCGGTGCCGACCGGGCCGGAGGGGGCGGCGACCGGCGTCGACGAAGAGCGCCTGCGCATCGACGGGGTGCAGATGGTGCGCCTGCTGGGGCCCCAGGACCGACTGCTGACCTCCGTCCAGCGCGAATACCCGGGCGTCGAGGTGCACGTCCGCGGCAACGAGATCGCGATCCGCGGCGCTGCCGACGAACGTCGCCGGGTACGCCGGCTGATCGAGGAGCTGCTCGAACTGGTGCGCCGCGACCAGGACCCGACCCCGACCGAAGTGAGGAGCTCAGCCCGCATGCTCGACGCCGACCCCGACGCGAAGCCCTCCGACCTGCTCGGCCAGGTGATCGTCTCCAGCCGGGGCAAGACCATCCGGCCGAAGACCGAGGGCCAGCGCGCCTACGTCGACGCGATCGACGAGAACACGATCGTCTTCGGCATCGGCCCCGCAGGCACCGGCAAGACGTACCTGGCCATGGCGAAGGCGGTGCAGGCGCTGCAGCGCAAAGAGGTCAATCGCATCATCCTCACGCGCCCCGCGGTCGAGGCGGGGGAGCGGCTCGGGTTCCTGCCCGGAACGCTCACCGACAAGATCGACCCCTACCTGCGGCCGCTCTACGACGCCCTCAACGAGATGATGGACCCCGAGCTCGTGCCGAAGCTGCTCGCCTCGGGCACGGTCGAGGTCGCCCCGCTGGCGTACATGCGCGGACGCACCCTGAACGACTCGTTCGTCGTGCTCGACGAGGCGCAGAACACGACGCCCGAGCAGATGAAGATGTTTCTCACCCGACTGGGGTTCGGATCGAAGATGGTCGTCACCGGCGACGTGACGCAGATCGACCTCCCCGGCGGCGCGAGCGGACTGCGCCTCGTCACGCGCATCCTCGATCGCATCGACGACATCCACTTCGCGCGCCTCACGAGCGACGACGTCGTGCGCCACACCCTCGTCGGACGCATCGTCGACGCGTACACCGAGTTCGACCAGCGGCAGCAGGCGCAGCGCTTCGAGCGCGCCGAGGCCCGCGAGTTCGCGAATCGCGCCGAACGGCGCGGTCACGCCGGTCCCCGCGACCACCTGCCGAGAAAGGGCACGTCTTGAGCATCGAGATCAACAACGAATCCGCGATCGAGGTCGATGAGGCCGCGATCCAGCGGCTCGCGGTCTACGCGCTCGACGCCATGCACGTCCATCAGGACGCCGAGCTCGCGATCGTGCTCGTCGACGAGGGCGCGATGGAGCAGCTCCACGTCCAGTGGATGGACGAGCCCGGCCCGACGGACGTGCTGAGCTTCCCGATGGACGAGCTCCGCCCGGGCACGGAGGAGGCGCCGACTCCGCCCGGGCTCCTCGGCGACGTCGTGCTGTGCCCGCAGGTGGCCGAGTCGCAGGCTCGCACCGCCGGTCACTCGCTGCTCGACGAGCTCCTGCTGCTGACGACGCACGGCATCCTGCATCTGCTCGGCTTCGACCACGCCGAGCCCGACGAGGAGAAGGAGATGTTCGGCATCCAGCGCGACATCCTCGTCGGCTTCTCGATGCAGGAGCGCCGCCGCTGACCATGCTGCCCTGGCTCTTCCTCGCCGCGGCGTTCGTGCTCGTCGCCTTCGGCGGGCTGATGGCCGCAGTCGACGCGGCCGTCGGCGTCTCGAGCCGGGCCGACCTGACCGACCTCGCGATCGGGTCGCGCGCCCGGCGCTCACTGCTGGCGATCGCCGACGACACGGGGGCGCACGTCAACGCCGTCAACTTCGTGCGCATCGTCGCGGAGACGACCGCGGCGGTGCTCGTGACGCTCGCGTTCACCTTCTTCATCGAGGACATCTGGCTCGTGCTGCTGTGCGCCGCCTTCATCATGACGGCCGCGTCGTTCGTGCTCGTCGGCGCGAGCCCGCGCAGCGTCGGACGCGCGCACGCACCCATGGTGCTGCGGCTCACGGCCCCGCTCGTGCACTTCCTGCGGGTGCTCATCGGACCGCTCGCGGGGGCGCTCGTGTCGCTCGGCAACCGGGTGACGCCCGGGCGCCTGCGGTTCGCGGGGGTGTCGAGCGAGGAGCAGCTGCTCAGCATGGTCGACGAGGCCGCCGAGCTCGACGTCCTCGAGGAGGGCGATCGCGAGCTCATCCACTCGATCTTCGAGTTCAACGACACCGTCGTGCGCGAGGTCATGGTGCCCCGCACCGACATGGTGACGATCGACGCGACGGCGCACCTGCCGCACGCGATGGCGCTCTTCCTCAAGGCGGGGTACTCGCGCATCCCGGTGATCGCGCGCGACGCCGACGACGTCACGGGCATCCTCTATTTGCGCGATCTCGCGAGACTCGGGTTCGAGCGTCCGCTCGACGCCGAGGAGGTCACCGTCGGCGAGCTCGGGCGGCCGGCGACCTTCGTGCCCGACTCGATGAAGGCCGACGCGCTGCTCAGGCAGATGCAGCTCGAGTCGACCCACCTCGCGATGGTCGTCGACGAGTACGGCGGCATCGCCGGTCTCGTGACCCTCGAAGACCTCATCGAGGAGCTCGTGGGCGACATCTCCGACGAGTACGACCGTGAGGCGGCGCAGGTCGAGCCCCTCGGGAACGGCCGGTACCGGGTGAACGCCCGGCTCCCGATCGACGAGCTCGGCGAGCTGTTCGGCCTCGACCTCGAGGACGAGGACGTCGACTCGGCGGGCGGGCTGCTCGCGAAAGAACTCGGCCGGCTGCCGCAGCCCGGCGAACGAGCCGGCGTCTCGGGCCTCATCCTCGAGGCCGAGCGCACCGAGGGGCGGCGCAAGCGCATCTCGACGATCCTCGTCGAGGCCGACCAGGCCCTCATCGACGCCCACGCCGCATTCGACGGGGGCGAGACCGTGGAGAGGAACCATCGTGACTGAGTACCGTGCCGGATTCGTGTCGTTCGTCGGCCGGCCGAACGTCGGCAAGTCGACGCTCACGAACGCGCTCGTCGGCGAGAAGGTCGCGATCACGAGCTCCAAGCCGCAGACGACCCGACGCGCGATCCGGGGCATCGTGCATCGGGAGCACGGCCAGCTCATCCTGGTGGACACGCCGGGTCTGCACCGGCCGCGCACCCTCCTCGGCGAGCGGCTCAACACCCTCGTGCAGTCGACGCTCGGCGATGTCGACGTGATCGCGTTCTGCGTGCCCGCGAACGAGGCGATCGGCCCGGGCGACCGATTCATCAACGAACAGCTCGACCAGTACCCGCGCGCGAAGAAGGTCGCAATCGTGACGAAGACCGACGCCACGTCGAAGGCCAAGGTCGCCGAGCAGCTGCTCGCCGTGTCCGAGCTGCGCGACTGGGCCGCGATCATCCCGGTCTCTGCCCCGCGAGGCGAACAGCTCGACGTGCTCGTGGCCGAGTTGCTCGCCCTCATGCCCGAGTCCGACCAGCCGCTCTACCCGGCCGAGGCGCTCACCGATGAGGACATCACCGACCGCATCGCCGAGTTCGTGCGAGAGGCCGCGCTCGAGGGCGTGTCCGACGAGCTGCCGCATTCGATCGCGGTGACGGTCGACGACATGATCGAGCGGGACGACAAGGATCTCGTCGAGGTGTACGCGAACCTCTTCGTCGAGCGCGACAGCCAGAAGGGCATCATCATCGGCAAGGGCGGCGCCCGGCTCAAGGAGGTCGGTGCGGCCGCGCGCGGGCAGATCGAGCAGCTGCTCGGGCGCAAGGTCTACCTCGCCCTCCACGTGAAGGTCGCGAAGGACTGGCAGCGCGATCCGAAGCAGCTCGGCCGCCTCGGCTTCTGAGTCGAGCATGCGACGGGGCGGGGATGCCTCGGAGGGCGTGCGATCGGGGCGCCGTCTCTCGTACCACTCGAGGATGATTCCGCGCCGCTGAGCCCCTCTCGGCGCAGTCGAGCGCGTACGGTGGATCGGTGCCCACCAGGATCAGCCGTGCGAAGCTCACGACCGACATCGTGCTCGCCGGCGTGTTCGCGCTCGTGTGCCTGCCGTTCGCGCTGCTCGGCGGCGTCTCGGACGTCCTGATCCTCGTGGTGTTCGCCGGGGCGCTCGCGGTGCGCCGCTACGACCCGGGCTGGTCGCTCGCGATCGCGTGGGTCGCGGCGCTCGCCCAGATGCTGCTGCTGCGCGACCTGCAGCTCTACGACGCGGCGGTCCTCGGCGTGCTGTACTCGACCGCGGCGCACGGCGGGCGCGTCGTGAAGTGGCTCGGGCTCGGCTCGGCCGGGGTCGGTGCGGTGCTCGCGACCGCCTATCTCGCGTGGGTGAAGCCGCTCATCGACGGGGCGACGTTCGCGGCGCCGCAGGACACGATCGGCACGGTGATCCTGACCGGCGTGCTCTTCGTCGCGTCGATCGCGGTCCTCGTGCTCGCGTGGACCGCCGGCCTCCTCGTGCGGGCCGTCCGCGACACGCGCGAGGTGCGGCGTCGAGAAGAGGTGGCGAACCGCGAGCGCGAGCTCGCCGAGTACCGCTGGGTCGTCGAGCAGGAGCGCAACCGCATCGCCCGCGACATGCACGACGTCGTCGCCCACTCGCTCGCGGTCGTGATCGCGCAGGCCGACGGTGCGCGGTTCGCCGCCCGCACGAAGCCCGAGTCGGCGGTCGATGCGCTCGGCACGATCGCCGGGGTGGCGCGGGGCGCGCTCGGCGACGTGCGCCTCCTGCTCGCCGAACTCCGCCATCACGAGACCGAGTCGCCGCAACCCGTGCTCGACGATCTCGGCGTCCTGCTCGACCAGGTCCGCGCGGCCGGGCTCGACATCCGCCTCGACGAGCACGGGGTCCGCCCCGAGCTCGGCACGGGGCAGCAGATCGCCGTCTACCGCATCGTGCAGGAGGGCCTCACGAACGCGCTCCGGCACGGCGACGCAGCACAGCCGGTGCAGCTCGCGCTCCGGTGGGACGACGCGGGGGTGACCGTCGAACTCGTGAACGCCCGCCGGGCCGACGTGCCGCCGCCCGACTCGCACGCGTTCCGCCACGGCATCCCCGGGATGCGCGAACGCGCGCAGCTCGCCGGCGGTACCCTGCAGGCGGTGGCAGGCGACGACGGACTCTTCCGTCTCACCGCCCGCATCCCCGCCCGAACCGGAAGGACCGCATGAGCATCCGCGTCGCCCTCGTCGACGACCAGGCCCTCTTCCGTGCCGGCGTGCGCATGCTCGTCGAGTCCCAGCCCGACCTCGAGGTCGCGGGCGAGGCGGGCGACGGTGTCGCAGCGGTCGCCCTCGCGGCATCGGTACGGCCCGACGTCGTGCTCATGGACGTGCGGATGCCGCTCGCCGACGGCATCGCCGCCACAGAGCGCATCCTCGCCGACGCGGATCGCGAGGGGCGCACGGCCCCGCGCATCCTCGTGCTCACCACCTTCGACCTCGACGAGAACGCCGCACGGGCGATCCGCGCCGGCGCGAGCGGCTTCGTGCTGAAGGACGCCGACCCCGAGTTCCTGCTGGCGGCGATCCGCACCGTGCACCAGGGCAACCAGGTCATCGCCGCGTCGGCGACCCGGGCGCTGTTCGCGCATGTGGGGGCCGGCTCCGGGCTGCGTCCCGCACCGCCGGCGTGGGGCGACCTGACGCCCCGCGAGCGCGAGATCTTCGCACTCGCTGCGCGGGGACTCTCGAACAGCGAGATCGCGGCGGGCGAATTCCTGTCGGAGGCGACGGTGAAGACGCACGTCAGCCGCATCCTCGCGAAGCTCGGCCTGCGCGATCGGGTGCAGCTCGTGGTGTTCGCGTACGAGCACGACCTCACCGAACCCGCTGCGGGCTGACGCCAACGTCATCCTCGAGGATGACGCGGGCGCGACTGCAGCCGGACGAGGCAGCCCCCGGGCATCCGTAGCGTCGAAGACATGCAGATCCAACCCTCCGACCTCGGTCTCATCGCCCGCGTCGCCGGCCTCGTCAAGCGCTACGGGCAGGGCGCCGGCACCGTCACCGCCCTCGACGACGTCTCGCTCGGTCTCCGTCGCGGCGAGTTCACCGCGATCATGGGGCCGAGCGGCTCCGGCAAGTCGACCCTCATGCACATCATGGCCGGCCTCGACTCGCCGAGCGCGGGGCGCGTCTGGCTCGGCGACACCGACATCACCGAGCTCGGCGACTCGGCCCTGACGGTGCTGCGCCGTCGCCGCATCGGGTTCGTGTTCCAGTCGTTCAACCTCGTGCCGACGCTCGACGTCCGCGGCAACGTGCTGCTGCCGTTCGAGCTCGACGGCCGGCGCCCGACGAAGGACGAGCAGGAGTGGACCGACGAGCTCTTCGCCACCCTCGGCCTCGGTGATCGGCTGACGCACCGCCCGCACGAGCTCTCCGGCGGCCAGCAGCAGCGCGTGGCGATCGCCAGGGCGCTCGCGACGCGCCCCGATCTCGTCTTCGCCGACGAACCCACGGGCAACCTCGACTCGCGCACCGGCCGCGAGGTGCTCGGGCTCCTCGCGGCGGCGAGTGCGACCTACGGCCAGTCCATCGCGATGGTGACGCACGACCCGGTCGCCGCGAGCCACGCCGACCGCATCCTCTTCCTCGCCGACGGCCGTATCGTACGCGATTCCGGCCGGTCGACGCCCGAGGAGATCTCGGCATTCATGCTCTCGATGGAACTGGCCTCCTGATGCGCACGCGATTCCGGGACCAGTGGCCGACGCTCGTGGTCGCGACGATCGCCGGCACCTTCGGCGTGCTGCTCCTGCAGGTGACCGGCCTCCTGGCCGCGGCGATCCGGGCGGACGACGTCACGGGCGAGAGCGACACCGTCGCACTCATGCTCAGCGTGCTCGCGACGGTGTTCATCGTCATCGCCGTGTACGTGAGCGCGATCGTCACCACGAACACGGTCGCGACGGTCGTCGCGGGACGCACTCGCGTGATCGCGCTTCTTCGTCTCATCGGCTCGAGCGCACGCGCCCAGCGCGCCCAGATCGCGAAGGAAGGGCTCGTCATCGGCTTCGCGGGTGCGGCGATCGGCATCCTGCTCGGCACGGCATCGGCGTACGGCCTCGCCCGTTCCGCGGTCGCGAGCGGGATGCTGCCCCAGACCGAGTACGACTACCTCAACGTCTCGGTCGTGCTGCCGGCGATCGCCGTCGCCCTCACGACCTGGGTGGCGTCGTGGGTCGGGTCGCGGCGGGTGCTCAAGGTGCGCCCGGCCGAGGCGATCGGCAACGCGAACCCGCAGAGCCAGGAGGCCGTCGGCCGTCGCCGCGGCCGCAACATCACGGCGGCGGTGCTCGTCGTCGTGGGGGTGGCCCTGCTCGCGGTGGGCGTCGTCGTGGGGCTCACCCGGCCGGAGGGTGTGCTCATCGGCATGGTCGGCGGCATCGTGTCGTTCACGGGCGTCGTGCTCGGCGCCGACGTCGTCATGCCGCCCGTGCTGCGGCTCGTCGGGCGTCTGTTCGGTCGCTCGCCCGCCGCACGCCTCGCCGCCGAGAACGCGGTGCGCAACCCCGAGCGAAGCTCGCGCATGACGATCGGCCTCGTCATCGGCGTCACGCTCATCACGACGTTCTCGGTCACGATGGAGTCGTACCGCGCGATGATCCTCGCCGCCCAGAAGGCGCAGCCCGAGGTGTTCGCCGGCATCGAGCCGATGCTGAACGCGACGATCGCGGTCTTCACGGTGCTCATCGGCTTCAGCGCGCTCATCGCGGCGATCGGCATGGTCAACACCCTGTCGCTCAGCGTGCTGCAGCGCTCCAGGGAGCTCGGTCTGCTGCGCGCGCTCGGCTTCGACCGGCGGCAGCTGCGACGCATGATCGTCGTCGAGAGTGCGGCCCTCACCGTCGCTGCGACGCTCACGGGCCTCGTGCTCGGCTTCGGGTACGGCTGGGCGGGCGCCCAGGCGCTGCTCGGCGGCGCGCAGGGTCAGCCGGTGTTCGTCTTCCCCGGCATCCCGTGGGTCATGATCGGCGCGCTCATCGTCGCAGCGGGCGTGCTCACGCTCGCCGCGTCCATCGCTCCGGCGCGTCGCGCGATGCGCGTGTCGCCGGTCGCAGCCCTCGCGGTCGAATAGGGGCGTCGCGAGGAGGTGGGAAGGGCGGGCGGATGCCTCGGGGGGCGCCGCCGCCCCCGACGCCG